>JBKJXM010000134.1:0-8857 GCA_046716305.1 Candidatus Eiseniibacteriota bacterium | reverse complement strand
CGACCGGGGAGAGGCCCTCCACGACGGTGTTGATCTGAACCTGGACGGTCGTGATGTCGGGTACGGCGTCAATTGGAAGCCGGGTGAAGTTGAAGGCCCCGAGCACTGCCATGGCGATGGTCGTGAGCACCACGAGCCATCGATGCCGGATCGAGAAGTAGAGGACGCGCTCAAGCATGAGACGAGGTCCTCCTCGGTCCCGTTCTCCGTGCCTCAGTGGTCATGGGTGGCCTCGGACTTCCCGAGCTCCGCTTTCAAGAGGAAGGCATTCTTGGTGACGATGGTCGCGCCCGGCTCCAATCCGGCGCGCACCTCGGTCCATTCGCCGTCGCTCCGACCAGGCACGATCGGCTGGAACTCGAACACCGTGCCTTGTGCTCGGAACACTCCGGGGCCGAGTGCGGTGCGCAGGATCGCCTCTTCGGGCACCGCAACGGCAGCCTCGACGTTGTCCACGGCGACGGCGGCCGTCACGAAGAGCCCAGGCTGCCAGCGACGCTCGGCGTTCGGCAGAACCACGCGTCCGTATGCGACCCGCGTGTCCTGCTCCAGGAGCGGGCCGACGTAACTCACCCGGCCCAGCGTCTGGATTGCCTCGCCGGCCGTTGCCTTGATTCTGACGCTCTGCCCGGGCCGAACATCCCGCGCGATCTGTGGGTAGAGCGCGAAATCGACCCAAACGGTCGAGAGGTCCGCGATGGTGTACAGGACCGTTTCATGGTCCACGGCCTGACCCAAGGCCACGTCGCGGGAGACGACGGTTCCGGCCATGGACGCACGGATCTCGTAATCGGTCAGGCTCTCGTTGCTGTGAATCGTGGCGAGGAGGTCTCCCGAGCGAACCGGCGCGCCGAGACGCTTCGAGAGGCTACGGATCACGCCTGGAAATCGAGGGCGCACCTGGATCACGCGCTCGGCGTTCAGCCGCACCTCGCCGGGAATCTCGACCCGAACCTCGATCGGGCGGGGGCCGGCTGTGCCGGTTTCGATACCGGAGAGCTTGACCGACTCCGCCGAAAGCTCCACGCGGTACTCGATCTGCTCGAACTTCCACTCGTGCCGCCGCGCCTTGCGATCCAGGATGACGTGAGCCTGGTACGAGTGCGGCTCCTCGACGGTCCGGACCGCGCGGAAACGATTCCCTTCTGCAAGGAACCCGATGCTGTCCCGCCGTCCCCCGAACCGAGCGAGGATCACGTGGAGCGTTCCCTCCACGGGGACGATCGGCTTTCCTCCCTTTTCGTAGAGGTAGGCCCGGAACTCGGGGGGGATTCCTTCGCCCTCTTCGATTTGCAACTCCAGTCGGAGCGTGGCGTCTTCCAGGAGGCGGCCCCCGTGGGGACCGCGGTCCACGTGCCCTCCTTCGGCGTGCTCCTCTTCCGAATGTTCTACGGCCCGACTGCTTTCGCGGCGGGCGCAAGCGAAGACGGTCAGGATTCCCACGGAGAAAGCCGCGAGAAAGAGCGTCCATGCCGCTCCACGGAAACGAGCCCAAGGCACGGCGGTCATCGTGTCCCCTCCTCAGGACTGTCGCCTGGAATCGGAGCTTCCACGAGCAGGGAGAGCGCCAGGCCCGCGCGCCACAGATCCACCGTGGCTTCGATCAGGGCGAGCTCCGTATCGAGGAGATTCCGCTGCGTATCGAGAATGTCGACATAGCTAAGCCGTCCGCTCCGATAGGCGTTTTCAACGAGACGGAGCGCTTCCCGGGATGCCGGCACCACCTCCGCGCCAAGTTGCTGCCATGTTTGGAAGGCCGAACCATAGCGCTCCGCCGCGCCTCGAATTTCCTCGCCCAGGCGAAGCTCGATGGAGCGGGCGCGTTCATGGGCGGCCGATCGCTCGAACTCGGCCGCGGCGACCCCTCCCTTCTGGCTGTTCCACAGTTGGATCGGCATGGAGACTTCGGCGATGAACCCGGTTCCGTCGACATCCGCGAGATGACGGACGCCGGCGGATATCGTGAGATCCGGGATCCGGGCCGCCTTCACCTCGCGCACTCTCCATTCCTCGCTCGCCGCTTGGGCGATCGCACGCATTCGCTCGGGGTGCCGGCTCACGGCCTCCGTCACCGCTGCGCCATCGGGCACGCGGTACCGATCCGGCGGTTCCAGCGACACCGAGTCCATCCGAAACTCCGAGGCGCCCCATTGAAGCGCCAGACGGCGACGCCCGGCCGGTACCTCCGCGTCGACCCGAGCGCGCTCCACGATGCGAAGAGAGCGGAACGCCTGTGCCCGAACCAGCTCGAAGGCGGGAGCCGCGCCCGCCCGCAAACGATCCTGCGCCGCGACAACGGCCGCTGAAGCCGCGCGTTCGGCGGCCCGGAGATGCCTCCCGCGCTCTTGGAGGCTCCAGGCTTGAAGAAACCGGTCCGCCGTGGCGACCAGAACCTCGCGCTCCAGGCTTGCCGCCTCGGCCCGGGCGAGTTCCTCGAGGGATCGGCCGAGACCCGAACGGGCGGATCGATCTCCTCCAAGCTCGAGGAGTTGCTCCAAGTGGAGAGTCGACTCGGTTCGGTCCGTGCCCAGACTCCCGCCTACATTCTCGACGGACAGTCCCAAGGACGGATTCGGACGACGGTTCGCGTCGCGCAACCGGGACCGCGCGGCCTCGATCCGCTGGCGCGAGGCAATGAGTTCCGGATTGGATTCCCTGGCGAGCTGGAACGCTTGAGAGAGCGTCAGGACCTCCGACGAGGCCGGCCCGGCGAACGTGGACGTGACGCACGCGCTGATGGCGATGACGATTCCGAATCGAAGCAAAGCGAGCACCTCCCCTGCTGGTTTCACGCATAGTTACCCGTTCCACCAGAGCGCCATAGCGCCCGGGCGATCAGAGGGAAGCGTGAATCAGCAGCGGATTAGGACGGTCTCGAGGGGAGGCAGGAAACGGGCGGGAGCCGAATGCACGAAGGGGGCGCGGGCATCCGGTCCATTGATGGGAGACAACGATGGCGGAAGGCCGTTCGGAGGAGAAATCGCCAAGGCGAGGTCCGAGAGCTGAGCTTCGCGGAGCGCGATTCCTGCCGAGAGGTCGAAGTCTTGGCACCCTTCGCAGGCTTCCGGGGTGCAGGCGCCGGATTGGCTCGTACGAACTTCTCCCGTGCTGCACGGGAGATCAGGCGAGAGCGTACGTTCGACCGCGCTATGCCCGTCACCTCCGAGGCACAGCGTCCAGAACCCGGGAGGCGTGGAGGCCGAAAGGGCGAGCAGCAAGCAGAGAACGAAACTCACATGTCGGATACGATAAGGCACACGACAAGACTGGCCGAGCCTCTTCATCCTGTCAACACCCGTATGCTCCGACTCACCTGCTATACGTCACCGGTCCCAGAGACCGACGAACGCCACTACGCTCGATCCCCCTCCGCTTCCGCGAGGATCTCCTCTAGCTGCAGCCCCTCTCCCGCGCGCATTGCGGCCTCCACCTCCTCTTCGGGCGCATCGCCGCGGATGACGTTCCAAAAGGAGCGGATGATAGCCGCGATATCCATCTTGTTCGGATCATGGGCTCGCGAGAAGCCGACCCAGGCAAGGCCCTTCGGTCGATCTCCGCTTCGTATCTTGAGGATCCCGTAGAAAAGCGCGATCTGGGAGGGCGGAATGCCCATGCTCCGGCAAGTCTCAGCAGCCGTCCGGGCCCACACGCGGGCTTCGGCATCGCGCCCCTGTCGCAGGTAGATTTCGGCGAGCGAGGTTTGGCCGGTAGGCAGAATGGAGATCGCACCGATTTCCTTGGCGATCGCCATCGATTCCTTGGCCATGCGTTCCGCAGTCTCGAGTTCCCCGGCGGCTGAGTAGAGGCCCGCCATGTTGCCGAGCACCATGGCCTCGTTGAGCCGGTCTCCGCGCCCCCGGTTGAGCTCGAGCGACTGCGCGAACGTCGCCATCGCCTGCTCCGGCCTACCGTCGAGTTGGAAGGCAATGGCGAGCGAGTTCATGCCATGAGCCTCACTGTACTTGTCTCCCACTTGACGCGCCAGTTGCACGCTCTCTTCCCGGTACCTGATGGACTCTCGAGGATTCGTCTGGACGATTGCATTCCCCATCTGACGAAGGTTGAAGATCAGGGCACTCTTGTCTCCCACCTTTCGAGACAAGTCGAGTGCTTCGCCTATGTATCGCACCGCAGCGGCTTCGTCGGCCTGCCACATCGCGACCCTTCCCAGCTCTCCCAGCATTTTGGCCAGGAGGCGAACATCTCCGGTCGTCCGTGTTTCCTCGAGGGCCGGCTTCAGAATCTCCACCGCCTTCGCGTAATGCCCCCGGATGCTCTCGAGGCCGGCGCGGAGTATCTCGATCCCGAGCCGCTGCACGGTGTGCTCGGAGCCGGTCAGAATCTCGCGGGCGCGCTGGAGGAGCGTGGCTGCTTCTTCATAGGTGGCCAGCTGCATGGCCCGCTCGCCCGCCTTTGCCAGCTGCGCCGCCGCCAGCGATGCCTCCTCGGCGCGGCTATAGTGCTCCGCCACAAGAAGGGTGTGCTCTCCGGCGCGCTCCCCGCCGATCTCGATGAGCCAGTCTCCGACCAGCCGATGCAAGGCCCGCCTCTGCCGTGGGATCACGGTCTCGTAGGTAACGTCACGAAGAATGGCGTGGCGGAACACGAATTCGACGGTCCCGGCGAACCCGGACTCCTCGCGCTGAAGGATCATCTCGCGGTCGCGCAGATCCTCCAGCATCGCCTGGACCTCGGCGGGCTTGAGGCCCGCCGCCTCGCGGCTCAAGTGAATGGCCGCGGCGTTCCAGAAGATTCGGCCCACGACGGACGCCCGCTGCAGAAGCTGATACAGCTGGGCGGGCAGTGTATCGAGCCGGGCTTGAAGGACGCCCGTGAGCGTGGCCGGAACCCGCACGGTCGAGAGCCGGGTGGTGTCGACCGACCATGCATCTTCCCCCTTGAGGATCACGCGGTCGTCGATGAGCGCCTTGATCAGCTCTTCGATATAGAAAGGGTTCCCATCGGCGCGATCGACGACGAGATCCCGAAGGGCGGCGGGGACCTCGGGGACGTGCTTCAGAAGCTCCCGGACCAGCCGGCGGCTGGACAGCTGGGAGAGAGGCTCGAGCTGGATGCGCTCGTGGAAGCGCTGCCCCTCGCCCCACTGTGGGCGACGCTCGTAGAGACTCGGTCGCGCCATGCAGAGGACGAACAACGGCAGGCCCGTGTTGTCGCGAACCAGGTTGTTGACGAGGTCCAGGGATCGGTCGTCGGCCCAATGGATGTCCTCGATGTGGAGCATGACCGGGTTCACCTTCGAAGCGGTGGTGAAGAGCTCACCCAGGTAGTCCTGGGCCACGCGGCGGAAGGCGTCTCCATCCTTCAACGCCGCCTCCACCTCCGGCCGGCCGGAGAAATCGAAGCCGACCAGCTGCCCGATGAAATGCGCTTTCCTCTCGGATCCCTCCCCCAGGAATTCCGCAACTCCCTTGACGAACTTCTCGTGGACGACCGCCAGAGAATCGGAGTCCAGGATCCGGAATCGGAACGAGAAAAGGTCCCGCGTGAGCGAGTAGGGCTCCAGCATGGAGGGTTGCGTGGCGCGTGCCTGGAAGAACCAGATCGTCTGCTCCTGAAGATCGGTCCAGTTGCTGAATTCGAAGAGGAGCCGGGACTTTCCGACCCCCGCCTCGCCGACCACCGTGACGACCTGCGTTTCTCCATCCTCGAGCGTCAGGGTCAGGGCCTCTTGCAAAAGGCGCAGTTCGATCTCGCGCCCGATCATCTTCGTCTCGACACCCTCGATTCCCAGCGCCCGGAGACGGAAGGCGCGGGGCTTCACGTGGGTGACGATGTAGACTTCGATCGGTTCCTTCCGCCCGCGGACGCGAAGCGGCTCTCCCTGCGTGAACGTGAAGACCCCTCGAACCAGGGTGAAGGTTTCATGCGCGACGAGGATGTCCCCCGGGGGCGCCGCATCCTTCAGCCGGCCGGCGAGCGTAATCGGCGCACCGCTCGCGACATAGTTTCCGCTGTTCGACTCGCGCTCCAGAAGTACGGGCCCGGTCGTGATCCCCGCCGAGAAGGGGAGCGGGTTTTCCTCCGTCGGCTCCCACGTAGCTCCGAGCACCTTGCGCGTTTCGGCGAGCACCTTGTCACGCATGGCCAGCGTGGCCCGGATCGCGTTCTCCGAATCGTCCTCGCGGGCCCGGTCCCGCCCCCAAAGGATGAGCCCCGTGTCCTCGGTGTGGCCGTGCGTCGCGCCGCCATGCCCCTTCGCGACCTCGCTCAGGGCCCCCCAGAGCGCGTCCATGATGGACCGCACTCGCTCGGCGTCGGCTCCCCTCTCGTAGAGGATCTCCGCCAACTCCTTCACGTTGACGGAAACGGCCGTGATCTGCCGCTGCTGATCAGACGGCGTGTCCGGCCCGGGAGTTTCGGGCCCGTCCTTCTTCCTTCGATGCGCGGAGAGCTGGTCGACCGAGATGGTTTGAGTCATCGACCGGAGTGTGGCCGGGGCCTCGCTGGGCTTGATCCGTAGCGCGGCGGTCAGGGACTCGACGAATTCGGTCGCGGTGGAGAAGCGATCGGTGCGTTCCTTGGCGAGGGCCCGGGCCAGAACGGAATCGATCGCCTTCGGCAGGTTGGTGCCTCGTTCGGTCGCCTTGGGGATCGGGCTGTTCATGTGAGCCAGGATCACCTCGAAACCGTTTTCGTGCTCGTAGGGCGGCGACCCGGTCAGGACCTCGAACGCGATCACGCCGAGGGAGTAGATGTCGGCGGCCTTGTCCGCCACGCCGTCGGCGCGCGCCTGCTCCGGAGCCATGTAGCCGGGTGTTCCGATCATGAACCCGGTCCCCGTCAGGTCTTCCCCCCGTCCCGACGCTCGCGCGATCCCGAAATCCGTCAGGAACGCGTTCCCCTCCCGATCAATCATCACGTTGGATGGCTTGAGATCGCGGTGCACGACTCCCTGCCGGTGCGCGTAGTCGAGCGCCCCGGCCAGCTGACGAAGGATGTAGAGAAACTCGTCCCGCGGCAGGGGGCCCTTTTGCTGCACCTGCTTCAGCGTACCTCCCTCCAGGTACCGCATGACGATGTATGGCGGGTTGTGCTCCCCGTCGAAGTCGTAGACGGGGAGAAGGTGGGGGTGCTCGAGTCGTGCGATGAGACGCGCCTCGCGCTGGAATCGTTCCCGGAGTGCGCTATCGTGGAGGATGTTCGAGTGGATGACCTTGATGGCCACGTGCCGATCCATGCTGGGCTGATAGGCACGGAAGACGGTGGCCATTCCGCCCGAGCCGATCTCTTCGGTGATTTCGTACGCGCGCAGCTTCTTCCCGATCATCGCAGAAGGATCCCTCTAAGGAACTCGCGATCGGTTGGTGTCTCGTAGTGTGGCACAAGAGGATAGCGGATTTCGGGCGACTCGGCCAGGGTCGCGGATCGTCCCCCAAGCCCGGCCGCCTCCAGACATCAGCTCTTGGTCGGGGACTCCTCCGAAAGGCGATACCAGTCGACGCGTCGCGTCATGATCATCACGATCGAGAGCGCCGCGAACAAGAGAAGGGCACCAAGAAGCAGAGCGTGGTCCTCCGACTCGAGGATCACGTAGAGGAAGCCGTACAAGGCCCCGAGCAACCCGCCGAACGCGACGCCCCGCCCGATGCTCCGGAGAACGTGCCCAACATAGAACGCGAAGAGCCAGACGCACGCGCCGCTCGCCACCAGGTAGGCGGCTGCGAACGGCAAATGCTCCGAGAGCGAGACAAGGAGCAGGAAGAACAACGCGAGCGCGGCGCCGCACAGGGCATACTGGATCGGATGTATCGCCATCCGGCGTAGCACCTCGAATAGAAAGAAGGCCACGAAGGTCAGAAAGACAAACAGGAAGCCGTACTTCACCGCGCGCTCGGACTGTGAATACACATCGACCGGCTGGACGAAGCGAACACCGAGGTCGGTGTTAGGGAATCCTGGCACCCCGCCGCCGCGGTCGGCGGTAATGGGAACGCCGCGGCTCATGCTGTCCCGGATACGTGCCATCGCGTCGTCGATCCCGGTCGCGAAGCGCGACAGCTTCCAACGCGCCTGGAAGCCCCGTGCGGAGACGCTGCGCTCGTCAGGAAGGAACGCGCCCACAAAGCCCGGGTGGGGCCAGTCCGACGACAGCTCGACGTCGGTGACGGTGCCGATCGGAACAAACATGAGGCGGTCGGTGCCCATCAGTTCGAGGTTCACGTCGAGCGCCACGCGGCGTCCGGCAGCATCGGAGGGAAGCGCCACGCTGAATCCGTGCTTGAGCCAACCCAGGCCGGCGCCCGGCCGAGCCTCCAGGGTTGCGGCGTCGAGCCTCACTTTCGGTAGCATGCGGATGCCGCGCGGATCCGAGACGCCAAACACGACCTCGGCTCTCGGCTCCTCCAGCAACTGACGTTCGTTCGAGATGCCGAGCCGGGGCGGCAACGTGAACCCGGCGGCGAAGCCTGTGGCCGCACGGAACACCGGCACTCGGTAGATCCCGCGTTGCCGCGTCTCGACACGTACCTTGGAACGGATCGACAGCGACTCCGGCAGCAGTACGTCGGCGACCTCCCGAACCTGCTCCGCCTCACCCTTCACAGCCGCCGGGATACGCTCGCGATAGCGCACGACCACGAGGGGACCCACGAGGGTCTGACTCTGGGCCGTGCTCGTCGCGACTTCGGCCGTCACAGTGTCGCGATAGCGAGCACGATCCTTGACCACGCTCAGAATCATGGCGAGCGGCACCACAAAGGCTAATGCCACGCCACCCACGATTAACGCCTTCAGCAGCACGTTTGACCGCATGCCCATACCCTCCAGTTTCGGCACTCCGAACCAGCCGCAGCATGGCGACGCGGCATGCGAAGTACTTTGCATTACAAAGTATGCT
>JBKJXM010000133.1:0-8239 GCA_046716305.1 Candidatus Eiseniibacteriota bacterium | reverse complement strand
GGCCTGGTGGCGTTCGCCTCCTCGCTCGACCAGATCGGACCGTTCGGGCGCACCGCGCGCGACACGGCGCTCGCCTACAACGCCATCGCCGGTCCCGACGCCCGCGACATGACCAGCCGCGCCGAGGCGAAGCCGGTGGACCTGTCCGCTCTGGAGGGCGGGGTCAAAGGGCTGACCCTGGGCGTGCCCCGCGACCTTCTCGAGGGAGAAGGGCTCGCGCCGGAGATCCGCTCGTGCTTCGAGGCGACCGCCGCGGCCTTCAAGGCGAACGGCGCGCGGCTCGTGGACGTCGCCCTTCCGAACGCGAAGTACTCCATCGCGACCTATTACCTGATCGCGCCCGCCGAGGCGTCGAGCAACCTGGCGCGCTACGACGGCGTCCGCTTCGGCCTGCGCGCTCCCGGCAAGGATCTCCGCGAGATGTACGAGAAGACGAGGCGCCAGGGCTTCGGGCGGGAAGTGCGGCGCCGGATCCTCCTCGGCACGTACGCGCTCTCGGCCGGCTACTACGACGCCTACTATCTCCGCGCGCAGAAGGTGCGCACCCTGATCCGGGCCGATTTCATGAAGGCGCTGGGCGCCTCCGACGCACTCCTCCTGCCGGTCACGCCCACGACGGCGTTCGGCATCGGGGAGAAGGTGGAGGATCCGCTCGCCATGTACCTGAACGACATCTTCTCGATCCCAGCCTCCCTGGCGGGCGTTCCGGCCCTCTCCTTCCCGGCGGGCTTCGGCCCGACCGGCCTCCCGATCGGGCTCCAGCTCGTGGGGCGCCCCTTCGCGGAGGAGACGCTCCTGCGCGTGGCCCGCGCGCAGGAGGGGTGGAACGACGCGTCGGAGAAGGCGCCCCCCATCGCGGCGGAGGCGGCGTGAGCGCCAAGTCGGCCGCCCCTCCGGTCCCGAGCGAAGCGGTGCAGGCGCGCTACGAGGCGGTGATCGGCCTCGAGGTGCACGCGCAGCTCAAGACCGATAGCAAGATCTTCTGCCCCTGCTCCACGCGCTTCGGCGCGTCCCCGAACACGCAGGTCTGTCCGGTCTGCCTGGGGCTACCGGGGGTGCTGCCGGTGCTGAACCGGCGCGTGGTCGAGTTCGCCGTCATGACCGGGCTCGCCGTGGGGGCCACGATCCGCGAGCGGAGCGTCTTCGCGCGGAAGAACTACTTCTACCCGGACCTCCCGAAGGGCTACCAGATCTCCCAGTACGACCGCCCGCTCTGCGAGGGGGGAGCGGTCGAGATCCTCGTGGACGGCGAAACCCGGCGGATCGGGCTGGTGCGCATCCACCTGGAGGAGGACGCGGGGAAGTCGCTCCATCCCGAAGGGAAAGAGGGAGTCGCGACCACGCGCGTCGACTTGAACCGCGCCGGCGTGCCGCTGATCGAGATCGTCTCGATGCCCGAGCTCCGCTCCGGCATCGAGAGCGTCCAGTATCTGACCAAGCTTCGCCAGATCCTCGTCTACCTGGACGTCTGCGACGGAAACATGGAAGAGGGAAGCCTCCGCTGCGACGCGAACGTCTCGGTGCGGCCGCGCGGGGCGCGAGAGCTCGGCACGAAGACGGAGATCAAGAACGTGAACTCCTTCCGCTACGTCGAGAAGGCGATCCAGTTCGAGATCAATCGCCAGATCGGCGTCGTGGAGTCGGGCGGCCGGGTGCGCCAGGACACGCTCCTCTGGGATTCGGCCCGGAACGTGGCCGAGCCGATGCGCAGCAAGGAAGAGGCGCACGACTACCGCTACTTTCCCGAGCCCGACCTTCTCCCGCTCGACCTCACGCGCGATTCGATCGAGGCGCTGCGCGCGGCCCTGCCCGAGCTGCCCGATGCGCTCCGCGCCCGGCTGGTGGGGAAGCACGCGATCCCCGAGTACGACGCCCTGGTCCTGACCGAGACGCGCTCGCTCGCCACGTACTACGAGGAAGTCGCACAGAAGTCCGGTCAGCCGAAGCTCGCGTCGAACTGGGTCATGACCGAGGTCAACGCGGTCCGGAACAAGACGGGGCAGTCGATCGAGGAGTTTTCGGTGCGAGCGGACCGGCTGGGCGCCATGATCGGCATGATCGCGAGCGGCGCCATCTCGGGGAAGATCGCGAAGCAGCTCTTCGAGCTGATGCTCACCGATCCGGCGGCGCCCGACGCGCTGGTCCGGAAGCACGGGCTCGCGCCGATCGAGGACGAAGAGGCGCTCCGCTCGCTCGCGCGCGAGGTGATCGCCGCGAACGCGGGCCCGGCCGCCGAGTTCCGGGCGGGCAAGGACAAGACCTTCGCGTTCCTGGTCGGACAGGCGATGAAGCAGTCCCGAGGCCGCGCGCACCCCGAGAAGCTCCAGGCGGCGCTCCGCCGGGTGCTGGTGGAGGAGAGCTGATGGAGGGCCCCCGCGTCCTGGTGGTGGGAGGAGGCGGGCGCGAGCACGCGATCGCCTGCGCCATGCACGATTCCCCCGCGCATCCCTACGTGCTCGCCGCGCCCGGAAGCCCCGGCATGGCGGACATCGCGGAGCGGGTGCCGCTGGCCGCGACCGACGTCAACGGAATCACCGCCTGGGCGCGCCGGAACTCCATCGATCTCGCGATCATCGGGCCCGACGCGTCGGTCGCGCTCGGCATCGCCGACTCGCTCCGCGCCGTCGGGATCGACGTGCTCGCGCCGGGGGCTTCGGGAGCGCTCCTCGAGGCGAGCAAGCGCCACGCAAAGGAGCGTCTCCGCACGCTCGGGCTTCCCACGGCGCGCTCGGCCGTGGCGACCACGCCCGAGGAGGCGGAGCGCGCGGCCGAGTCGATGGGCTACCCGGCGGTCATCAAGGCGGACGGCCTTGCCGCGGGGAAGGGGGTCGTGATCGCGGAGACGCGCGAGACCGCGGTCGCGACCATCGACGCCTGGATGCGGCGGCGCGGCCTCGGCGACGCCGGCGCGACGCTCGTGATCGAAGAGTGCCTCAAGGGGGAAGAGGCGTCGCTCCTCGTCCTGAGCGACGGAGAGCGCTGGATGCTCTTTCCCGCCGCGCGCGACCACAAGCGCCTGGAGGATGGCGATCGCGGTCCGAACACGGGAGGGATGGGCGCCTGCGCCCCGGCGCGCGTTCCCAATCAAGCCGACGCCATCGCGATCGGGAAGCGCATCGTCGATCCCGTCCTCCGCGCGCTCCGCGAGGAAGGGACGCCATACCGGGGAATCCTGTACGTGGGGCTGATGCTCACCGCGGAGGGGCCGTCCGTGCTCGAATTCAACGCGCGCTTCGGGGATCCCGAGGCGCAGGTCGTGCTGCCGCTGTTGGTGGAAGACCCGTTCCCGCTCTTCCGCGCCGCCGCGCGCGGCTCCTTGCCCGCCGACCGGCACGCGACCTTCATCGCGCACGAGGGCGCCGCGGTCTGCGTCATCCTCGCCTCGCGCGGCTATCCCGAGCGGCCCGAGACCGGCATGCCCATCGACGGTCTGGACGGCCCGTGGCCGCACGGCATCAACATCTTCCATTCGGGCGTCGAGCGCCGCGGAGAGCGCTGGGTGACCGCGGGCGGACGCGTGGTGGGTGTCACCGCGCGCGCCGAGACGCTCGAGCACGCCCGGGAGGCGGCGTACGGCGCCGCGGCCCGGATCCGCTTCGGGGGGATGCGCTATCGGAAGGACATCGCGCAAAACCCCGCACCGATGGGGAAGGGGGTCGCATGAGCAAGAATCCACGCGTCTCGATCCTGTTCGGAAGCGAGTCGGACCGTTCGGTGCTCGAGGAGACGGCGCGCGTGCTGGACTCGCTGGGCATCGCCTACGAGATGGAGCAGGCATCGGCGCACCGAAGCCCCGACCGCGTGCGCGAGATCGTGCGCGGCGCGCCGGCGCGCGGCGTCCAGGTCTTCATCGCCGCGGCGGGCATGGCAAATCATCTCGCGGGGGCGGTCGCCGCCCACACGACCCGGCCCGTGATCGGAATCCCGCTCGGCGGGTCGCCGCTCGGCGGCGCCGACGCGCTCCTCTCGACGGTCCAGATGCCCGCGGGCGTCCCCGTCGCGACGGTGGCGATCGGAAGCGCCGGGGCGAAGAACGCGGCGGTCCTCGCGGCGCAGATCCTGGCCCTGGCCGATCCCGCCATCGCGCTGAAGCTGGACGACCTGAAAGAAAGGCTCGCGCGGGGCGAGCGGCTGTAGGGGAGCCCGGGCCCCCCCGAATCCCCAAGTGGCCGAGCGGATCGTCCTCGACGAAACGACGAGAGACGAGGCCATCGCCCGCGCCGCGTCCGCCCTCCGGGACGGCCGGGTGGCGCTTCTTCCCGCCGAAGGCCTCTACGGATACCACGCGCTCGCCTCGAGCCAAGCGGGGATCGAGCGGCTGGAGTCCCTGAAGCCGCGCGGAGAGACGAAGGGATGGATCGCTCTCGTCGCGCGCCCGACCGATGCCTACCGTTGGCTCGCGGCCGTTCCCGCGCCGGCCGCGGTCCTCATTCACGCGCATTGGCCCGGGCCGCTCACGCTGGTGCTACCCGCGGGCCCCGCCGTCCCGGCGGCGCTCCGCGGCCCCGACGGAACAGTCGCGCTGCGCTGCCCCGGGAGCGAGTTTCTCCGAGCGGTGGTTCTCGCCGCCGGCGGCCTGGTCGTCACCACCTCGGCGAACGAGCCGGGTGCGCCGCCGCCCGCGAGCGCGCCTGCCGCGGAGAGCCTGCCGGAAGCGGTGGCGCTGGTGGTTGACGCGGGGCCGCTTTCGGGGGCGGCATCCACGGTCGCGCGCGTGGACGGCGAGCGCGTCGTGGTACTCCGCAGCGGCGCGATCGCACTCGAAAACACTCCGGGAAGCGTCCCTTGACGCTCCCCCCGGCGGACCCTAAACTGGACGCGCGTCCGTAGATCTCAACCCCTGCGAGGCCCATGTTCCAGGTCCTGATCGTCTGCACCGGGAACACCTGCCGTAGCCCGATGGGCGAAGCCATCCTGCGATCGATCCTGCCGGCCGAGCTGTCCGACCAGGTGATCGTTGGCTCCGCCGGAACGGGAGCGAGCGAGGGGAGTCCCGCGGCCGATTTCGCGGTCCAGACGACCAAGGCACGAGGCATGGAGCTGGCGAGCCACCGCTCGAGGCCGCTCACCGCGGCGCTGGTGCGGGAGTCAGATCTAGTTTTGGGGATGGAGCCGATGCACGTCGCCTACGCCAAGGACCTGGCCCCCGACGCCGCCGAGCGGATCCGGCTCATCACCGAGCACGGCGCCGAGGGCGGGACGGGGGACGGCGTGCGGGACCCAATTGGCGGCAGCCGTGATGATTACGTGGATACGTTCAATCGGATTCGAAGCCACATGCTCCGCTGGCTCCCCTTCATTCGGGAAGCCGTCGAGCGTCGGGAAGGCGTGCGATAGACAGGGCGTCATCCGACGCCACGGGCCGTCAAGGAGGTTCGATGCCGCGCGATTCCAAGGGCCTGATCTGGATGAACGGGAAATTCGTTCCCAACGAAGAGGCGAAGATCCACGTCCTCTCCCACGTCGTGCATTACGGGTCGAGCACGTTCGAGGGGATTCGGGCCTACGACACGCCCAAGGGAACCGCGGTGTTCCGACTGGATCGCCACATGCAGCGCCTCCTCGACTCCTGCAAGATCGCGCGCATCGATTGCCCCTACTCCCTGAACGAGCTGATGGAAGCGGTAAAGGAGACGGTGCGCCAGAATGGCGGCGCGGCGTGCTACATCCGCCCGATCGTCTACCGCGGCCACAAGACGCTCGGCGTGAACCCGACCGGCGTGCCCGTGGACGTCGCCATCGCCACGATGAACTGGGGGAAATATCTGGGCGCGGACGCGCTGGAGGCGGGGATCGCGGTCAAGGTCTCGTCCTGGCGCCGCGCGGCGCCGGACACGTTCCCATTCATGGCGAAGACGGGCGCGAACTACCTGAACGGCCAGCTCATCAAGCTGGAGGCGATCACGGACGGCTATGAAGAGGGGATCGCCCTCGACTACTTCGGCTTCGTCGCCGAGGGGAGCGGCGAGAATGTCTTCCTGGTCCGGAACGGCGTCCTGACCACGCCGACCATCGCGAACGCGATCCTTCCCGGAATCACGCGCGACAGCATTCTCGAACTGGCGCGGGACCTCGGGATCGAAGTGCGGGAGGAGCAGATTCCGCGCGAGGCGCTCTACATCTCCGAGGAGGTTTTCTTCACGGGGACCGCGGCTGAGATCACGCCCATCACCTCGGTGGACAGGATCCCGGTCGGAACCGGACGCGTCGGTCCGATCACGCGGCGGCTGCAAGAGGCGTTCTTCGACGTGATCGAGGGACGGGAGAAGGACCGGCACGGCTGGCTCTTCCCGGTCGAGGCCCGCCCCAAGGTCCAGCGCGCCGCGAAGAAGGCCCGCTGACCGGGGTGGGCGTTGCCCCCAGCGCGCTGAGCGCGGCCGACCCCGATATCGCCGCGGCCATCCGCGACGAAGTCCACCGCCAGCAGACCACCGTCGAGCTGATCGCTTCCGAGAACTTCGTCAGCGAGGCGGTCCTCGAGGCGATGGGCTCGCCGCTCACCAACAAGTACGCCGAGGGCTACCCGGGGAAGCGCTACTACGGCGGCTGCGAATTCGTGGACGTGGCCGAGACGCTCGCGATCGAGCGGGCCAAGGCGCTTTTCGGCGCGGATCACGCGAACGTGCAGCCCCACGCGGGCGCGCAGGCCAATTTCGCCTCGTACATGGCGCTGATGGCGCCCGGCTCCACGCTCCTCGGCATGGCGCTCGCGCACGGCGGCCACCTGACCCACGGGCACAAGGTGAGCTACTCGGGCATCGTGTTCCGCTCGGTGCAGTACGGGCTCTCGCCCGAGACCGGCCTCCTGGACTACGACCAGGTGGGGCAGCTCGCGCGGGAACACAAGCCCCAGGTCCTCGTGGCCGGGGCGAGCGCCTATCCGCGAGTGTTCGATTTTCCGCGGCTCCGCGCGATCGCCGACGAGGTGGGTGCGCGGTTCGTGTTCGACATGGCCCACGTCGCCGGACTGGTGGCGGCCGGCGTGCATCCGAATCCCGTGCCGCACGCGGACGTGGTCACGACGACCACCCACAAGACGCTCCGCGGCCCGCGAAGCGGCCTCATTCTCTGCCGCTCCGAGTTCGCCAAGGCCATCGACAAGTCGGTGTTTCCCGGCATGCAGGGCGGGCCCCTGATGCACATGATCGCGGCGAAGGCGGTGTGCCTGAAGGAAGCGGCCGCTCCGGAGTTCCGCGTCTACGCGCGCCGGGTGGTCGAGAACGCGCAGACCCTCGCCGCCGAGCTCATGGCGCGCGGCTACAAGCTGGTCACGGGCGGAACCGACAATCACCTTCTCCTCGTGGACCTGCGCGACGCCGGTTTTTCCGGGGCCGAGGCCGAGACGGCGCTTCACGCGGCCGGCATCACCGTCAACAAGAACGCCGTTCCGAACGACCCGCGTCCGCCGGCAGTCACCAGCGGCATCCGCATCGGCACGCCGGCGGTCACCACCCGCGGCTTTGGAACGACGGAGATGCGGACCCTGGCGGGCTGGATCGACGAAGCGATCAAGAAGCGCGCCGAGGCCGCCGCCCTGGCCCGTCTGAAGCAGCAGGTGGAATCCCTCTGCGACTCCTTCCCGCTCTACCCGAGCCGAACCGCGTAACTCCAACGGAATGAACCGATGGCCGAGCTGACCCTCGAGGAACGGACCGCGCGCGTGCGGGAGGAGAGCGCCTTCGTGGGCCCCCTCCTCTCGGCGATCGAGGGGACGATCGTGGGGCAGTCGGCCATGCTGCGACGGATCCTGATCGGGCTCTTCGCCGACGGTCACCTGCTGCTGGAAGGCGTCCCCGGGCTCGCGAAGACGCTGGCCGTCCGCACGGTGGCGCAGGCGATTCACGCCAAGTTCCAGCGGATCCAGTTGACGCCGGACCTCCTCCCGGCCGACCTCACGGGCACCCTGGTCTTCGATCCGAAGCGCGGCGCGTTCGCCACCAAGTTCGGACCCGTCTTCACGCAGATCCTCCTCGCCGACGAGATCAACCGGGCGCCGGCCAAGGTGCAGAGCGCGCTCCTCGAGGCGATGCAGGAGCGGCAGGTGACGATCGGCGATACGACCTACCCGCTCGACTCCCTCTTCTGGGTGCTGGCGACGCAGAACCCGATCGAGCAGGAGGGGACCTACGCCCTGCCCGAGGCCCAGCTCGATCGCTTCATGTTGATGATCAAGGTCGGGTACCCCTCGCGCGAAGACGAACGCGCGATCATGGACCGCATGACCTCCGGGATGAAGGTG
>JBKJXM010000132.1:0-6710 GCA_046716305.1 Candidatus Eiseniibacteriota bacterium | reverse complement strand
CCGCTGCTCGGCATTCCGCTGGGCTCGGTGCTCGACCATCTCCCCCAAAACGTCACGCTCTGGGTGGACGAGCCGGACGCCGTCGAGCGCGAGCTCGCGAACGCGGCCGCCGAAGTCGTGCGGCTGGAGCCCGAGGCGCGCGCGCGCGCCGCACTTGCCGCACCGCGAAGCTCTCTTCGATCCCCCGGACGAGATTCTCCGCCGCATGGGCTCGCGCCCCCGCGTCGAGTCGGCGCTCGCGACCCCGGGCGGCGCCACGCGCGCCCAGGTCGTCTCGCTGGACGCGCGCCCGCAGCCTCCGTTCGGGCGGAAGCTCGACCTCCTCCGGAACGAGCTGAAGCGCCTGGGCGAAGTGGGCATGACGCGGATGATTCTGTGCGACAACCGCGGCCAGGCGGAGCGGCTGGAGGAGCTTTTGGGCGACGGCCTCGCCGCGATCGAAGTGGGCGACCTGAGCGCCGGCTTCGTCCTTCCGGCCGCGAAGGTGGCCGTCTTCACCGATCACGAGATCTTCGCGCGCTACCGCCGGCGCCGCGCGCGGAAGCTCCGCCCCTCGGCGGCAGTCATGCGCGACCTCCTCACGCTCACGCCCGGCGACTTCGTCGTCCACCTGGATCACGGGATCGGAATCTTCCGTGGGATGAAGCCCCTGACCCTGGACGGGCAGGAGACCGAGTGCATCCAGATCGACTACGCCGGCGGCGACCGGCTCTTCGTCCCGATCGGCCAGCTCGGGATGGTGGAGCGCTACTCGTCCGAGGAGGGGCGCGCCCCCTCGATCCACCGCCTGGGCGGCACGACGTGGGCGCGCGTGAAGGCCAGGACGCGGAAGGCGATCGCCGACATGGCCGAGGATCTCCTGCGCCACTATGCCGTCCGGAAGGCGCGCCCAGGCCGGGCATTCTCTCCCGACACGCCGTGGCAGCGCGAGCTGGAATCGTCGTTCATCTACGAGGAGACGCCGGATCAGCTCCGCGCCGTCGAAGAGGTGAAGCGCGACATGGAATCACCCCGGCCCATGGACCGGCTCATCTGCGGGGACGTGGGCTACGGGAAGACCGAGGTCGCGATCCGGGCCGCGTTCAAGGCGATCCAGGACGGGACGCAGGTGGCGGTGCTGGTCCCCACGACGGTGCTCGCGCAGCAGCACTTGACCACGTTCAGCGAGCGCTTCGCTGACTTTCCGGTGCGCGTCGACATGCTGAGCCGCTTCCGGAACGCGAAGGAGCAGAAGGAGACGGTCGCCAAGCTCGCCGCGGGCGAGGTCGATCTCATCATCGGCACGCACCGCCTTCTTTCCAAAGACGTCGCCTTCAAGAACCTCGGACTCGTCGTGATCGACGAGGAGCAGCGCTTCGGCGTCGCGCAGAAGGAGCGGATCCGCACGCTGGTCGAGACGGTGGACGTGCTCACGCTCACGGCCACGCCGATCCCGCGCACGCTCCACATGAGCCTCCTGGGGGCGCGCGACATGTCGGTCATGACCACGCCGCCGCGCGGGCGCTATCCGATCAAGACCGAGATCGTGGAGATGAGCCAGGACGTGGTGCGCGACGCCCTGCTCCGCGAGGCGGATCGCGGCGGGCAGTCCTTCTTCGTCCATAACCGGGTCGAGTCGATCGACCGGATGGGCCACTACGTGTCGAGCAACGTCCCCCAGGTCAAGGTGGGGGTCGCGCACGGGCAGATGCGGGACACGCAGCTCGAGAAGGTGATGATCGACTTCCTGGAGCGGAAGACCGACGTGCTCGTCTCGACGATGATCATCGAGTCGGGGCTGGATATCCCGACCGTGAACACGATGCTGGTCCACCGCGCCGACAGCCTGGGCCTGGCACAGCTCTACCAGCTCCGCGGGCGTATCGGCCGCTCGCACCACCAGGCGTTCTGCCACCTGCTCGTTCCCGCCGGAAAGGTGCTCACCGAGGAGGCGGAGAAGCGCCTCCGGGTGATCGCCGAGCACGAGGAGCTGGGCGCGGGCCTCATGATCGCGATGCGCGACCTCGAGATCCGCGGCGCGGGAAATCTCCTGGGGCCGGAGCAGCACGGCCACATGCTGACCGTGGGCTTCGATCTCTACTGCCGCATGGTGGACGAGGTGGTGCACGAGCTGCAGGGCGAGCCGGTCGACCGCCGGCTCGAGCCCGAAGTCTCGAGCAGTCTCCCGGCCTTCGTTCCCGACGAGTACGTGGAGGACCGTGACGAGAAGCTGGACGTCTACCGGCGGATGGCGGCGCTCTCCACCCTGCCCGATCTCGAGGCGCTCCGCGCCGAGCTTCGGGACCGATTCGGACCGATGCCGGACGAGGTGGAGCACCTCCTCGCCCTGAAGGGGCTACGGATCCTGGGCAAGGAGGCGGGGGCCGAGCGGCTCAAGGTCGGGAAGGATCGCCTGGAAATCGACCTGCACGAGCCGCTGGCCAGGGACCGGATCGTGGGCCTGGTTTCCGCCATCCCGATGCCGATCGAGTTCGCCTCGGGGGCCCGGACCCTCCGCATTCGAAAGCCGGACGATCCGGTCTTGTTGGCGACAAAGGTCTTGCGGGCCCTGGCACCGGCTGATAGCGTTGCGCGTCTGCCTCTTACCGCTGCCGGAAGTTGAACTCCGGAGCCTCATTCGGGGTACAGACGGGTAGCAGTCCCACAGAGGAGACGCACTCGGCCCACGCCCCCTTTATGACGATCCCGACGAACCGAACTCTGCGGCTCTTTGCCGCCGCGGCATTTCTGACCCTGGCGGCAGGCGCCCCCGGCTCACGGGCCGCCGCGCCCCCCTCGACCCGGGGACCGATCGCCACCCTGGGAAACCGGACGGTGGACGCGCTGGACCTCCAGCTCGCCGCCATCGCCCTTGCCGGCGATCCCCTCCGGCGCCAGAACCCGGCGCGTTGGCGGCGGATGCTGCTCGACCGGTCGGTGGACCGCGAGCTTCTGGCCATGGAGGCCGAGCGGCGGGGGATCGCGAACGATCCCGAGGTGCGGCAGCGGATTGCCGAGCGCGAATTCCTCCGCCTCTATCAGGCGGTCCACCAGGGGGTCCTGCTCCCGACCGTGGAGCCCACGGGGTCGCAGCTCGACAGCCTGCGCCGGACGGGCCTCTACCGGATGATGGACCTGCACTACATCCTTCTCCGCGACAACGAGGGGGCGTCCCGCCGCCAGGAGGCGGAAGGGATCGTGGCCCGGCTCCGCCAGGGCGCGCGGTTCGATTCGATCGCGAGCACCAAGAGCGGGCATCCTTCGCGCGGGAACGCGGGGCACTTCGGTCCGGTGCTCGTGCGGGACCTGGATCCCGGTTCGCTCGAGACGCTGCGCACCGCCAAGCCGGGCGACGTGCTGGGCCCCTACTCGGGGCGCTACGGGCATGAGATCTACAAGGTGGGCAGGTTCGAGGAGTTGAGCCGGGACTCGCTCAAGAATCTGATCCGCGCGGAGCGGGAGCGAAACCTGGTCCGCGACTACGAGGCGCGGCTCCTAGAGCGGTACCACTTCGCTCTCGAGCCCAAGATGGTCCAGTCGGTCCTCTTCGCGGTCGGGAGCGAGACGCCCGATTCGATCGTGGCGTCCCTTTCGCCCGAAGGCACGCGGCCCCGCCGCGGCATCCGTCCGGCGCTCGGGGTGATCGCTCGCGTGGACGGCGATTCGATCAACTTCCGGGATCTGATCCGGGAGACGAAGCCCGCCGCGGGGGCGCATGGCAAGATCCGGGTCCGCGACGAGTCGGTGCTCCGCGAGCTGGCGGGGCAGGCGTTCTTCCGGCGGCTCCTGGTCCGCGACGCCAAGGAGCGCAGGCTGGCGGACGATCCGCGCATTCAGCGTGAGCTGCGCCTGATCCGGGACGGCACCGCCGTGGCGGTCATGGTCGAGAGGGCGCGTCCCGCCGATCCCGCTCCGGCCAAGCTCCGGGCCTGGTTCGACGCGCACGCTTCGCGCTACCGGTGGCCCGAAGGGCGCCGCGCGCGCGTCGCCGTCTTCCCGACCCGGGACAGCGCGCTCGTGGCGCTCCGTGGATGGAACGGTGTGGGGATCGCCGACTCTTCGCTCCGCGCGCTCGGCTTCACCGAGCAGCCGCGTGCGACGGCGTCCACCCTCTATCCGGGGCATGCGGCCACGATCCTCGTCACCGAGGGGGAGGCCGATGCGCTGGCCCTCGCGGTGCGGACCCTCAGTCCCGGCCAAACGTCGCCGGTAGTGAAAACAATGCAGGGATACGCGGTCGCGCACGTGCTCGCCCGCGAGCCGGCGCGTCCCATGACCATGGATGAAGCGATGGACCGTGTCCGACGCGATTGGCGAGAGGAGAAGGAGAACGAATGGGTGCTGAGTCAGTTGGAGCGCATGCGCGCCACCACTCCCGTGCGGGTCGTGCCGGCCCGTCTCGAACAGCTGAAGCTGGGGCCGGCGAAGGGCACCGGCTCGGGAAGCGAGGCGAGCCGATGAGACGGCGCGCGCTCGCCACGGCGATCGCAGTGGCCCTGGCCGGGCTCCTGATCGCGGGACTCCCGCAGGCGCCGCGCGCCGCGGAGCGGATCTCCGCGATCGTCAACAAATCGGTCATCCTCTCCTCGGACGTGGACGATCAGACGCGCCAGGCGGCCGCGCGCTACAACGTGGACCCGGCGGATAGCGCGACCATGGCGAAGCTCCGGAAAGAGGTGCTGAACCAGCTGGTCGAGAAGCAGGTGATCCTGGCCGAAGCGGCGCGCCTGGGCATCACTGTTCCGCCGAAGGACGTGAATGAGGCGGTCGAGCAGGAGATGGCGCAGCTCAAAGAAAGGCTCGGCGGAGAGCAGAACTTCCAGCAGGCGCTGGCGCAGGAGAAGACCAGCGAGGCCGCGCTCCGGAGGAAGTACGAGCCGGACGTGCGCGACCAGCTCCTGGTCATGCGCGCCGTCGGCCGCGAGGTGCAGAGCAAGGTGAACGTGACCGACGCCGAAGTGCGCACCTACTACCAGGCGAACCGCGACTCCGTCCCGAAGCGCCCCGAGGCGCTCAAGCTGGCGCACATCCTGATCGCGTTCGAACCCGACTCGCAGCAAGTGCGACGCGCGCGCGCGCGCGCCGACAGTCTGCACGCCGTGCTCCTGAAGCCGGGGCGGGCCGCGTCCTTCCCCGAGCTGGCGGCCCGTTTCTCCGACGACCCCAGCGGGCGCCGCGGCGGCGATCTGGGCACCTTCGGGCGCGGCGAGATGGTCGCCGAGTTCGAGAGCGTCGCCTTCGGCCTGAAGCCGATGGAGATCTCCAAGCCGGTCCGCACCCGTTTCGGCTACCACGTGATCCAGGTGCTGGAGCACGTTCCGCCCTCGGACAGCACCGAGGAGCGAATCCACGCGCGCCACATCATGATCGCGACCCGCGCTTCTTCCGCGGACGAGGAGCGCGCGCGGATCAAGGCGCTGGCAGTCCGCGATTCGCTGGTGCGCGGCGCCGACTTCGCGGCCATGGTCCGGAAGTACTCGGCCGACAGCGCGACCCGCGATTCGGCGGGCAACCTCGGCGAGATTCCCGTTCCGAACCTGCCGCCCAACATGCGCGAGGTGCTCACCGCGATGCGCGAAGGGGAGATCTCGACCCCCTTCAAGCGGGACGCCGGCTACCACATCTTCAAGGTGCAGGGGCGGACGCCCGAGACGGACTTCAAGTACGAGGAGATCAAGGACGACCTGAAGAAGGTGGTCCTGAACCGGAAGCTCGAAGACGCGTACAAGCGCTGGTACGATCGGGTCCGAAAGACGGTCAACGTCGAGCTGAAAGAGTAGCGAGGGGAGGGGGTTCACAGGGAGGTGACGGCGAGGCGCCCCAGTCTACTCATCACCATGGGCGACCCGGCGGGAATCGGGCCGGAGATCGTGGTGCGCTCATTAGCGGCGCCGGCGTTGCGCCGGATCGCGCGACTCGCGGTCGTGGGCGACGCGGAGATCCTGGACCGGGCGGTGGCGAAGGCCCGGGTCCGGGTGCGCTTCCGTCCCGTCGCTGTCGAGAGCTACGACCCCGACGACGAGCGGCCGGGCATCCCCCTCATCGCATCCAGCTCGGACGGGTTCGATATCCTCGAGCCGCGCACGCCGACCGCGGCGTCGGGCCGCGCGGCGGCGCGCGCCATCCAGATCGCGGCGCAGCTCGTCCTCGGGCGCCGAGCCGAGGGCCTGGTCACCGCCCCCATCTCCAAGGTCGCGCTCCGCGCGGCCGGCTATCCCTACCCCGGGCACACCGAGTTCCTCGGCGCGCTTGCGGGCGTCCCCGAGACCAGGATGCTCTTCGTGGGCGGACCCTTCCGAATCTTGCTCGCCACTGTGCATCTGCCGCTTCGGGAGGTTCCCGACGCGCTCGCCGTCGAGCCGCTCCGCCGCACCATCGAGTTCGCCGCGCTGGCCCTCCGGAATTTCAAGTGGGGGGTGAAGCGGACCGTCTCGGTCTTGGGGCTGAATCCGCACGCGGGGGAGGGGGGCCTGTTCGGAGACGAGGAGGAGCGCGTCATCCGCCCCGCCATCGCGGCGGCGCGCTCCGCCGGGATCGCGGCCGATGGCCCCTATCCGGCCGACACCTTCTTCGCGCAGAAGGCGGACCAGCGCCACCTGGGCGTGGTCGTGGCCATGTACCACGACCAGGGCCTCATTGCCGCGAAGAGCGGCGGCATCGGCGGCGCGGCCAACGTGACCCTGGGGCTTCCCTTCGTCCGGAGCAGCGTGGACCACGGCACCGCGTTCGAC
>JBKJXM010000131.1:0-2868 GCA_046716305.1 Candidatus Eiseniibacteriota bacterium | reverse complement strand
GGAGCGACGCGATCGCCGACTGGCCGATCCTGAACGCCCTGGTGAACGCGGTCTCCGGAGCGTCGTGGGTCTCGGTACACCACGGCGGCGGCGTGGGGATCGGAAACTCGATCCACGCGGGCGTCGTCATGGTCGCGGACGGCACTCCGTCGGGGCTCGCGCGGCTCCGCCGCGTCCTCTCGAACGATCCGGCGACCGGGGTCTACCGGCACGCCGACGCGGGCTACCCCGAGGCGCTGGAGACGGCGAAGAAGAATCGCCTCACCATCCCGACCGAGCCGTGACGGGGCCCGCCCGTATCCAGAGAAGCCCTTTCCTTGGAACACCTTCCTTGAAATCCCTCACGTGAAGAGCGACCTGCTCATTCTCTCCGCGGCGGAGCTGTTGACGGCGCCGCCGGGGAACGCGCCCCTGAGGGGTCCCGACCTCGACCGTCCCCGGCTCCTCCGCGACGCGGCGGTCGCCTGCGTGGACGGGCGGATCGCCGCGGTCGGCGCCACGGCGGAGATCGCCGCCCGCTACCCCGAGCGCGAGGCCGCGGCCGTGCTCGACGCGTCGGGGGGCCTGGTCGCGCCCGGCTTCGTCGACTGCCACACGCATCTCCCCTTTGCCGGGACGCGCGAGGCGGAGTTCGAATCGCGCGCACGCGGGGAGACCTACGCCGAGATCGCGGCCCAGGGGGGCGGCATCCGCGCGAGCGCGCGCCACCTGCGCGCCGTGACCGAAGATGACCTGGTCGCGCGGGTCCGCGAGCGGCTCCGGACTCTTCTGGCCGGGGGAACCACGACGGTCGAGGCGAAGAGTGGCTACGGCCTTTCTCTCGACGAGGAGCGGAAGCAGCTTCGGTCCGTCGCGCGCGCCGCCGCCGGAGAAGCGGTCGAGGTGATTCCCACCTTCCTCGGCGCGCACGAGGTGCCCGACTACTACCGCGAGCGCCGGGAAGCGTACGTGGCGCTCCTGACGGAAGAGATGATCCCCGCGGTCGCCGCCGAGGGGCTCGCGCGGTTCTGTGACGTCTTCTGCGACCGGGGCGTCTTCACGGTGGAGGAGGCGCGCCGAATCCTGACGTCCGGGAGCGCGCACGGACTCGGGCCCAAGCTCCACGCCGACGAGCTGGCCGACGTGGGCGCCGCGGCGCTCGCGGCCGAGGTCCGCGCGATATCGGCGGATCATCTCCTCCACGCGAACGACGGTGGCCTCCGCGCCATGGCCGAGGCCGGCGTCGTCGGCGTGCTCCTTCCGGGCACCGCGCTCACGCTGGGCCTCCCGTACGCCCGGGCGCGCGCGATGGTGGACCTGGGCCTTCCGATCGCGCTCGCGACCGACTTCAACCCGGGGAGCACGATGTGCTCGTCCATGCCGCTCATGCTCACGCTCGCCGTGACGCAGATGCGGCTCACTCCGGCCGAAGCATGGATGGCCGCCACCGCCAATGCCGCGGCCGCGGTCGGAGAGGGGGCGCGCCTCGGGCGGATCGAGCCCGGCAAGCAGGCCGATCTCTGCGTGTTCGACGCTCCCGATTACCGGCATATTCCTTACCACTACGGCGGCGATCACGTGCGGGCCGTGGTGAAGCGAGGGCGGCTGGTCCACAGCCGAACCGGTGCTTCGACGTGCCATTAAGCAATTCCCGTATCATGCTAGTTTCGTGTGAGTTGTGCGTGTCGCTGACCGACCAGGAGAGGGCATGAGCGAGCTCGTGGAGTGCGTTCCCAACTTCAGCGAAGGCCGAAATAAGCCTGTAGTTCAGGCCATTGCTGCCGAAATTTCGCGTGACCGGTCGATCCGCTTGCTCGACCAGGAGATGAACGCGGACCACAACCGCTCGGTGATCACTTTCGTCGGTGAGGCGGAGGCCGTATTGGAGGCGGCCTTGCGGGGCGTCACGAAGGCGGCCGAGTTGATCGACATGCGCCATCACCGGGGGGAGCATCCACGGATGGGAGCCACGGACGTGTTGCCGTTCGTCCCGGTCGGCACCGCCTCGCTCGACGTCTGCGTCCAGCTCGCCCGGAGAGCGGGGGAGCGGATCGGCGCCGAGCTCGGCATTCCGGGCTTCCTGTACGAGGCGGCGGCGACCCCGCCCGACCGGCAGAATCTGGCGGACGTCCGGCGCGGCGAGTTCGAAGGGCTGGCCCGCGCGATCGGCACCGATCCGGATCGCGTGCCCGACTTCGGTCCCGCCGCGATCCATCCCACGGCCGGCGCGACGGCCGTCGGCGCGCGCCTCCCGCTCCTGGCCTTCAACGTGAACCTCGGCACCTCCGACGTGGAGATCGCCAAGCGGATCGCCAAGGCGATTCGCTTCCAGAGCGGCGGCCTCCGGTACGTGAAGGCGCTGGGGTTCGCGCTCAAGGAGCGCGGCATCGTCCAGGTCTCGATGAATTTAGTGAACACGTGGGGGACGCCCGTGCACCGGGTGTTCGCCCTGATCCAGGACGAGGCGGAGCGCTACGGCGTTCCCATCGTCGGGAGCGAAGTGGTCGGCCTCGTGAGCCAGGACGCCCTGGTGGACGTGGCCGAGCACGCGCTCCGGCTGGAGAGTTTCTCGCGCGACCAGATTCTCGAGAACCGCCTGGCCCGGCGTCTGGGTGCGGCCGAGCAGGCGCTTCCGGAATTCCTGGACGAGGTCGCGTCCGCCGTGCCCACGCCGGGCGGCGGGACGGTCGCGGCCGTGGCCGGCGCCTTGGCGGCCGCGCTCGCGAGCATGGTCGCGCGGCTCACGGTGGGGAAGAAGAAGTACGCCGACGTCGAGGGCCGGATGCGCGAGGTGGAGCAGAAGGCCGAAGCGTGCCGGCGCGAGCTCTTGGAGCTGGCGGAGGCGGACGCGCGGGCGTACGAGGGCTACCGCGCGGCCGCGCGCGCTTC
>JBKJXM010000130.1:0-7775 GCA_046716305.1 Candidatus Eiseniibacteriota bacterium | reverse complement strand
GGCCGGACGGAAGAGCCAGGTGTCGTTGTACCGGGTGTCGTCGTCGAGAATGCCGCCCCACATCAGCACGACGTCGTGCCGCGAGTCGTAGGCCATCGCCGCGAAGCGGCGGGGTGAAGGCACGGCCCCCTGCGGCGTGACTCGCTGCCACGTACGCGCGGCGGCGTCGAAGGACCAGAGCTCGTTTCCGGCGGCGGGGTAGGGTCCGCCGCCGAAGACCCACGAAACTCGCCGCACGGGGTCGTACACCATGGATTGGGACATGCGTGCCGGCGGCGCGCTGGGCGTGGACGCCATCTCCCACGCCTCGCTGTCCACGTGGAAGAGCCAGGCCTGATCGCTCCCCTGATAGGGGGCCTCGGCTCCGCCGTACACGACCAGCCGGCGCGTGCCGGGGTCGTACGTCATCGTCTGCTCGAAGACGTTGAACGGGTGCGACACCGCCGTGAGCTCGCGCCATTTGCGCGTTCCGAAGTCGTAGGTCCACGCATCCCCGAGATAATTCGTCGGGACGCTGTTGTTGGCGCCGCCCCAGAGATAGAGGCGGTTCTTCTCGGGCACGATCGCGATGCACGAGTAGGAATGCCGGTCGTACGGGGTGGGGTTGACTCCGTTCTGGGGGAGCGGGACGGTGACGCCGTTCTGGCGCTTCCAGTTGCTCACCGACTCCAGGGCGAGCCGGTTCGCGACGGGGTCATAGGTCCAGAGGGCGTTCGCGTAGATGGACGTAGGGCGCGAGGCGTCGACGTATCCATCGTACAGGACCATGCGCTTGCCCACAGGATCGTAGAGCATGTGGTTCCAGCCTCGCGCGTCGTACTTGCCCGGAAAGTTGGGCAGCGTCGCGACGGTTGGCGCCGGCTGCTTGACCCACTGATTTCCCGGGATGTTGATCGCCGCGCCGGCGGGCACGGCCTCGAGCACAGCCGCGCAGAGGAGCGCCGCGACGATAAAGCGCGGTCGGTTCGGTAGGCTGGGGAGCGAGCAGATGGTGACGGCAATCCTCCTGGAATGCGCGGCTGAGGAGAAAATGAAGCACCAACCGTACCAGTATCGTCCGGCGACGACCGGGACACGGAGGACCGCGCGAAAATGCAGTGGGGGCGCGGCCTTCCGAAATTATCTCATACGCGGCGCGACGCGACGAGACGCGACGATCACCCATCGCCGCACGTACCGATCGGTACTCTCGTGCCCGCAAGCCGTTCGCCGTGGCCGCGGCGCCTCGCCTGCGCCGACCGTGGCCTCCGCGTGCGACTTGCCTCATAATGTAGGTTTCGGTCCGGTGTTCCGGACCTGGAGAAGAAAGGAGCCGGGTGAGCACAAAATCTGGGCGGGCGTGAGTCAGGCAGCCGGGGCACGGCCCCACGGCTGGAGCCTCGCGGCCGCCCTCTTCGGCCTCGGTCTCGCCGCGATGGGAGCCGCCTACCACGCCACGGCCGCTTCGTTCTACGACGTTTGGCGCGGCTCCGAAACCTACACCCACTGCTTCTTCGTCCTTCCCATCGCGGCCTTCCTCGCCTGGAGGCGCCGGGACGAGCTTCGCCGCATGGCTCCCGAGCCGTTCCTTCCCGGGCTCCTGCTCATCGCGGGGATCGGAGCGCTGTGGGTGGTCTCCCACTCGGCGGGCGTCCTCTTTTACGAGCAGCTCGCCTTCGCGCTCCTCATCCCCGCGCTCGTCGTGACCATCTTCGGGCTCCGGATCGCCCGGGTGCTCACCTTTCCGCTCGCGTTCCTCCTCTTCGCGGTTCCGTTCGGGGAAGCGTTCCACCCGGCGCTCATGAGCTTCACCGCCCGCGCGTCGGTGGCCCTCCTCAAGCTGACGGGGGTTCCGGTCGCGGTCGAGGGGATGTACCTGACCACGCCGACGGGCAAGTGGCAGGTGGTGGAGGCCTGCAGCGGCCTCCGCTTTCTCATCTCGATGTTCACGCTCGGCTGCCTCTTCGCCTACCTCCACTTCCGCCGTCCGCGGAACCGCATCCTGTTCGGCATCCTGGCGCTCATCGTCCCGGTTCTCGCCAACGGTCTTCGCGCGTACGTGATGGTCCTGACCGGATATCTCTCCGGCAGGAACATCGGCGCCGGTTTCGATCACTTCGCGATCGGATGGACTGTTTTCGCGATCGTCATGGTGATCTTCTTCTATGTCGGAAGCCGGTGGCGGGAGGAGCGCCCCGCCATGCCCTCGGGCGGCGCGGAGCCCGGAACGACGCCGGGAAGCGGCGCGCCGGCCGGCCGGAACCGGAGCGTTGCCGGCGTCGCGGTCGCCGCCATCGCGTTGGCGCTGGCTCCGGCCGCGCTTGCGTCGTGGACCCGGCCGGCCGCGGAGGCGGCGCCGATCGCGCTTTCGCCCCCGCGACCCCTCGGCGGCTGGACCCCGATCCGCACGCCGCCGTCGTCATGGACCCACGGCTATCGCGGGGCTGAGGCCGAGGTCCGCGGGGTCTACGAGAAGAACGGGGCGCTGGTCGAGTGCTACATCGGCTTCTACCGGAACCAGGCGCAGGGGAAGGAGCTGATCCACTTCGCGAACGTCATCGTGCCCCGCGACGATTCCCGATGGCGGATCGTCGCCGAGCGCGACACGACGCTGACCTCGGCCGGCCGGCCGCTGACGTTCCACGAGACCGACGTGCGCTCGCTGTCGTTGGGCTACTCGGTGTGGCACGTCTTCTGGCTGCCCGACGAATTCACCGTGAGCCGCACGAGGGCGAAGTTGCTCCAGGCGCGCGAGCGTCTCCTGGGACGCCACGGCCACGCGGCGATCGTGATCCTTTCGTCCCCCTACGCGGATCGGCCCGAACGGGCCAGGGCGCGTCTCGGCGATTTCTCGGAAGCCATGTTCCCTTCGATCCGTGAGGCGATCCGCGAGGCAGACGCGTCGCGCTAGCCGGGCCCGCCGCACGCGTGCATCCTGAGAGAGCAGCGGGTGCAAAAGCCGGGATGCATTCTGCATGGCCGGCCGGGAAACCGGCCGGAAAGCTCTACGGAATCGTGCTTTTCCTAACGGCACATCGCACGGACCCCCTGGCACCGAACGTGCTTTACCAATTCGTGGGGGCACTATCCATCTGTCCATGCTCAGAGCAAACTGCCTGAAAGGGCAGGACGCAGAGCCACGGGGCTTACGGTCGTGAGGTGGATCACCGCCTCCTGACCGATGCCAGCCGAGCCGCCATGGATCCTTACAGGATCGATGGCGGCTTTCTGTTTTTCGGGCCGTGCCCGTCGAGCCGAAGGGGGAGGACAGCATGCGATACGACGATCCGACCGACGTTACAAGCACCGCCCGATCCGAGCGGGTTCCGCTCTGGATCCTGATCATCGCCTTCGTCGCGGGCCTCCTGCTTCTGGGAATGCTCCGGCCGCAGGCGGCCCACGCGCAGACATCCGCGGACTCCACGGTCGTCCTCCAATGGACGGCCACCGGCGACGACGGCACGACTGGCCGCGCCAATTCGTACGATCTCCGCTACCGCACCGTGGCGATCAGCGGCGTCGACACCACGTCGTGGTGGAACGCGGCCACGACGGTTACCGGCGAGCCGGTCCCCGGCACTTCGGGAGTCACCGACTCCATGCGGGTGCGCGGGCTGAACCCGGCGACCACCTACTACTTCGTGATCAAGGCGGCGGACGAGGTCCCGAACTGGTCGGGCTTCTCGAACGTCGCCGTGAAGGCGACCAGCGGCGACGCCGTGGCGCCGGGCACGATTGCCGACCTTTCCGTCACGGGCACCACGGCCACCTCGGTCTCGGTTCGCTGGACGGCGCCTGGGGACGACGGCACGACGGGAACGGCCACGAGCTACGACGTGCGCTACTCGACTTCCACCATCACCGCGTCGAATTGGGCATCGGCCACGCAGGCTACCGGCGAGCCCACGCCCGGCGCGGCCGGAACGGTCACGAACTACACGGTTAACGGCCTGACCGGCAGCCGCACCTACTACATCGCGGTCCGGGCGACCGACGAAGTCGGCAACGTCTCCGCGCTTTCCAACGTCGTGAACGGGACCACGCTCGACAACGTGCCGCCCGCTCCGATCCGCGATCTCTCCTACGGCGAGCCCGTGCCGGTCGGCGACATGCTGATCGTGGCCAGCCTCGAGCTGAGCCGATGAATCGCCGCCACCTCGATATGCCGCGCGCCGGGGGGGTCCGGCGCGCGGTCCTGATCGCCCTCGGCGCGGCCCTTGCGGCCGCGCCGACCTTGGGGCGGGCCGACTCGGTCACGCTTTCCTGGACGGCATCCGGCGACTACGGCTCCTCGGGACGCGCGTCGTCATACGAGCTGCGGTATTCGGACCAGCCGGTCGTGGGTGGGGACACGACCGGATGGTGGAGCGGCGCCTCGACCGCGGGGGTTTTGCCCGCGCCGGCGACGGCGGGGACGCGGGAGACCTATACGATGTCCGGTCTCACCACGGGCACGATCCTATACTTCGTGCTGCGGGTTGCGGACGAGGTGCCGAACTGGTCGACGTATTCCAACGTGAGGCAGCGCACGGCCGGTGACACGCTCGTCATACCGACACCGGAGACGGTCACGAATATCCACGGCTATCCCAATCCGGCGCGCAACCGCGTCACCCTGCGCTTTCCAGGCGGGGACAAGGAAGGCGCTCCCGCCCGCGTGCGGGTCGCCATCTACGACCTCACGGGTCATCTTGTCTCCCGTCTCCTGGACGCCGTCTATCCCGCGGGCGACCAGACCGCCGAGTGGCTGTGCCGGTCCGATGCCGGAAGCCCGGTGGCCCCGGGCCTCTACAACGTGATCCTCGACGGGCCCAAGGGTCGCATGATCACGCGCATCGCCGTGGTTCCCTGACGCCGGAAACAGCGACCGCCGCAACGCCTTCGTCCTATCGCGCCACCCCTCCGGCTTCGTATCCTTCTCCTGACTTCGGGAAACAACCCAGGAGGAGGATCTCCGTGAACGCAGTGCCGCGAGGCGGCGGGACGGGCTCCCTCGAGCCGCCCCTCGCCTTGAGCGTCGACGTGGAGGACTACTACCAGGTGCAGGCGTTCGCGCGGATCGTTCCCCGGACGGCCTGGCCGACCTATCCGGCGCGGGTCTCCGGGAACACGCGCCGGCTCCTGGACCTCTTCGACGAAGCGGGAGCCACGGCGACGTTCTTCGTCCTCGGGTGGGTCGCCAAGAACGATCCGGATCTGGTGCGGGAGATCGCCCGCCGGGGTCACGAGATCGCTTCCCACGGAATGGACCACCGGCTCCTGAGCGAGCTCACGCCGGCCGAGTTCCACGAGCAGGCGCGCGAGTCGCGGGCGCTTCTCGAGGACCTGGCGCAGGCGCCCGTTCTGGGATTTCGCGCGCCCAGCTACAGCGTCGGGAAGAGGACCCTGTGGGCGATCGACGTGCTCGCCCGCACCGGCTATGCCTACGACTCGAGCGTCTATCCCATCCGCCGCCGGCGCTACGGATATCCCGAGGGGCCGACGCGCCCGGCGCTCCTGGCGGTGAACGGGGGAGCGCCCCTCGCCGAGTTCCCGCTTCCGACGGTCCCGCTCGGGCCGCTGCGTTTTCCCGTCCTGGCCGGAGCGTATCTGCGGCTTCTGCCGCGGTGGGTCTCGACGCGGGCGCTCGACTACCACCTGGCGCGGCGGATCCCGCTCATCGTGAACGTCCATCCGTGGGAGATCGATCCCGAGCAGCCTACGGTCGGCCCGACGCGCGGCCCCTGGACCCACTACACCGGCCTCGACAGGATGGAGGGGGTTCTCCGCGCCGTCTTGCGGCGCGGCGTGTTCCGTCCCGCCGCCACCCGCCTCCGCGAGCTGGGACTGATCGGCTCGAACGGGCGGGCCCCCGGTGAACCCCTCACGGGCCCCTCATGAACAACGATCTCCTTCTTCTCGCCGCGGGGGGCCTCATCGCCCTCATCGCCGCGGGCCTGGTCGCGATCCTGAGCCCGGGGGGGTTCGTCTCGCTCGTCGCCGCGGCCGCGCTGGCCGCGCTGGGCTTTCTGCAGTTCTCCTTCGCGCGCGCGGTCTTCGACCTGGGGACGACGGGCGCCACCGGATGGTTCGCTCTCTCGCTCTCGCTCACGCTGCCCGTCTCCGCGCTCTGGGTGCTCCTCTCGGTCATGCTGGGCCGTACCAAGGGGAGCCGCGGTCTCGGTGCCTGGCGCTGGTACCTGCTCTTACAGCTAATGCTCTCCGCCGGGGCCATGTTCTATGCGCTATCGGGTCCCGCGTTTCCTCCGGAGCCTCCCGGCTCCCGCGCGTTCCGCCTGCACGGGCTCCAGTGGGCGATCGTCGTGCTAATACTCACGAACGTGATTCTCCTCGCGGCCAAGTTCGAGGCGACGCACCTGTCGCTCCCGCCGAAGCGGCGGGAGACGTTCCGTCTCGCGCTCCTCGGCGTGCTGGGCTGCTCCGGGCTCCTCTCCTATCTGATCTTCTCGATGCTGGCGACGGGACGCGCCGAAGTGGGGGACATGGGGTCCAGCGCGGTGCCCGCCTCGATTCTGGCGCTGCTCCTGCCCATCTCGCTCCTCCGCGGACGCATCGGCGAGGCGCACGCGCCCGAGGACCGGCTGCCCGCCACGGCCACCACGTCGCTCCTTCTCGCGGTGGGGTACGTGGCCTGGACCGCCATCCTCCTGTGGCTCACCCGCTCGGCGGGGTTGAACCTGGCGCAGGGGCTTCTCTGGATCTCGATCGGGGGCTTCTCCGTGGCGTTGCTGGCGCTCGCCGTCTCGAACCGGCTGCGCCGGAAGCTCGACCTGTTCCTGGACCCGGTGTGGTTCGAGCCGCGCGCGATGCGCCGCATGACGTCCGATCGCGTGCTGACGCCGCTGGACGGAGCGGAGGATCTGACCAGCCTCTGCCGTCTCATCCCTCAAAATGCCCGCACTGTCGCCGACGTGGATCCGGTCACGCTGTTCCTGGTGGATCCAGCCGAGCATTGCTTCCGGGCGATGGGGAGCACGATCGTGCGGGCGCCGTCGGTGATAATTCCCGAGAAGGAGCCGCTTCCGGTGGAGCTACGCCGGGCGCGCCGCCCGATCCGCTTCACCGGCCGGTCGGACGATCTCGAGTACGTCGGGATCTACGTGGAGAACGCGGAGCAGATCGCGGCCTGCCAGGCCGTCTGCGCGATTCCGATCCTGGGCGACGAGGGGCTGATCGGATTTCTCCTGTGCGGCGCGCGTGGGGGAGCGAGGCAGGTTCGGGGCGAGGACCTCGTTCTGCTCAACATCGCGTCCCGCGAGTACGCCGAGCGCTTGGAGCGGCTCCAGCGGGAGTCGTCGCGCGAAGAGACCCCGCTGTAGCTCCGCTCCGCGGACGACGGGTAGGGCCGGTCGGATTGACCCTCCGTTTCGGGGAGTGCTAGAGTGCCCCCGGTGCTCCCGACTCCCACCCTGCCGTCCCTTCGCCTCGCCTTATCCCGGTCGTGCCGGGGCGCGTGCCTCATCCTCGCAGCGGGTTTGGCAGGGTCCGGCGCGTCCGCCGCGACGCTCGAGCCGGAGCTGACGCTGGAAGCACGCTATGACGACAACGTCGGCGCGACGAGGCATGGAGCGGGCGATCTGGTGCGCGTCGTCGCTCCGGGGCTCGCGGCCGCCGGCTCCGGGAGGGCCGTGGAGTGGCGGGCCTCGGCCCTCCGAAGAGTCATCTCCTATACCAACTCCGGCTCGCCCCCCACGGCGACCTACGACGCGGCCTCGCTTCGCGCCGGCTACACGGCCAAGACCCGAAGCTACCTCCGGCTCTACTCGGACTTCCGGCGCTCCCGGAACGGTCTCGAG
>JBKJXM010000129.1:0-2692 GCA_046716305.1 Candidatus Eiseniibacteriota bacterium | reverse complement strand
GCCCCACGTGCAGCGCGCCAAATCCCGCCCGGGATCCTTGCGGGTCGGTGTAGCCGCCGATCACGAACTCCTGCCGGTGGTCGCACTTGACCTTGACCCAGTCGGGCGACCGGCGGCCCGCGTACTTGCCGGCGAGGCGCTTCCCCACGATCCCTTCCAACCCCATTTCGGCTGCCGCCGCGAAGAAGGCTTCACCGTGCCCGATCAGGTGGTCCGACCGCTGTACGGCGCCCAGGGGCGGCGCCACGCGGGCAAGAAGCTCCTTCCGCTCTACCAGCGGCAGCCCGCGAAGGTCGTGCCCAAGGAGGCCGAGGCAGTCGAAGAACATCGCGCGAACCGGGACCTGGGCTCTGGCCGCTTCGATATCGCGCGGCTTGGAAAGTCCCATGCGCGCCTGAAGCCGCTGAAAGCTGGGGCGGCCGCGCTCGTCCTCGGCCACGATCTCGCCATCGAGCAGAAACCGCGGCACCGCGAGCGAGCGCAGCGCCTCCGCGATCTCGGGATAGCGCTTCGTGATCTCCTCGCCGCTCCGGCCCACGAGCACGACCTCGTCGTCGTCACGCGAGGCCAGCACGCGCACGCCGTCGTACTTGATCTCGAAGCACCACTCGTCCCCCCGCGGCGGCCCCGTCGCCAAGGTCGCGAGCGTGAGCGGAACGTCGCGCGCCGACAGATCTCGCTTGGGCGCTTTGAGCGATCGGATCCGGTCGCCCAGGGCGTCCAGCGTGCCCGGCACGTCCCGCATCTCTTCCACGGTGAGCCCCGAGATCACCGACTCCGGATAGCGCTCGACCGCCTCGCGCTCCGTGGCCGAGTCGTCGGCCTTTTTCAAAAGGAGCCCCTCCTTCTCCTTCTTCCCCATGCGGACGAGCGTCCAGCGGCCTCGGAGCTTGAACCCGAACAGCTCCAGCTCCAGCTTGCCGCGCTCGTACTGCTCGAGCGGATCCTCGGGCTTGAACGAGCGAAACCATCCCCGGTCCCACACGATGACCGAGCCCGCCCCGTAGTTGCCGGACGGGATCACGCCCTCGAAGTTCGCGTATTCGAGCGGGTGGTCCTCCACGTGGACGGCGAGGCGCTTCTCCTCGACGTGCGTCGAAGGCCCCTTGGGGACCGCCCAGCTCTTCAGCGTCCCATCCAGCTCCAGCCGCAGGTCGAAGTGCATGTGGCTCGCCCAGTGCTTCTGGACGACGAACCGGGGGGCGGCAGGGGCCGGCTCAGGCGCCCCCTCCCCGAACGGCTCGGGGGTGCGGGCGGGGTCCCGCTTCTTGCGGTAGTTTTCGAGCTGGGGGCGGTGGGTCGGACTCAAGGAAATGGCCTCGGCGCAAGCCGTTGCGCGCTAAAGCAGGGGTCCGGGTGAACCGATGATTGGACTTGGAGTTGAAGTATAGCAGAGCAGGGTGATAGCCTCCCCCTGGTCCCCACTGGAGGAACAAACGGCATGCCCCCACATTCGATCGGATCGGGCACCCTTTCATTCGGCTTGGTCTCGATACCTGTGAAGATGTACTCGGCAGCCTCGTCGGGCGGGGTTTCGTTCAACCTGCTCCACGAGAAGTGCGGCGGGCGCATCAAGCAGCAGCAGATCTGCCCCGCCTGCAACGAGGTCCTCGAGCGCTCGTCCCTGGTCAAGGGCTACGAGTTCGCGAAGGACCAGTACGTTCGCTTCACCGACGAGGAGCTGAAGGGCCTCGAGGGCGAGGCGTCCCAGATGATCGACATCGCGGAGTTCGTGCCGCTGGACCAAGTCGACCCGATCTACTTCGAGAAGACGTACTACCTCGGGCCCGACAAGGGCGGCGCCAAGGCGTACCGGCTCCTGTGCGACGCCATGGTCAAGACCGAGCGGGTCGCCCTGGCCAAGTTCGTCATGCGCGGGAAGGAGAATCTAGTTTTAATCCGTTCCAGCCAGGACGGCCTGATGCTCCACACGATGTACTTCGCCGACGAAGTCCGCGATTTCGGCGAGATCGACAAAGGGGCCGACGCCGCGGTCAAGCCCGGGGAGCTGAACCTGGCCCTGCGCCTGATCGAAGATCTCTCGACCGCGGAGTTCAAGCCCGAGCAGTACACGGACGAGTACCGCGGGCGCGTCCTCTCGGTTGTCGAGGAGAAGGTCGAGGGCAAGGAGATCACGGCCATGGCGCCCCAGGTGCAGCGGACGCAGGTCATCGATCTCATGGATGCGCTGAAGCAGAGTCTCGAGGGCCGTGCCGCGAAAGCGGGACAGCCTGGCAAGAAGAAGCCGGCCGTCCAGTCGAAGAGCACGGCGGCGCCGGCCGCGAAGGAGAAGAAGAGAGCGTCGAGGTAGAGGGAGGGCGGTTGGGCATGGAGGCGGTGGCGCACTTTTCGACGCGCGATGCGGCGCGAATTCTCCAGGCGACAGAGCCTCGAGTCCGGACCTGGGCCCGCATGGGGGGCGTCGTTCCCCAAGCGGGACCCGACGGCCGCCTCGAGTTCACATTCCAACAGCTCCTGCTGCTCCGCACCACCCGCGGTCTACTCGACGCGGGCATCCCCGCGAGCCGCGTGCGGCGAATCTGGACGTCGCTCCGCCGCCAGCTCACCGACGATCTCCCGCTGACCAGTATCCGGATTCTCGCCGACGGCGATCGCGCGGTGGCGTGGGATGGGAGCGCGCCGTGGCAGCCGGACTCCGGCCAGTTCCTCCTCGACTTCAACGGAGGGGAGC
>JBKJXM010000128.1:0-4360 GCA_046716305.1 Candidatus Eiseniibacteriota bacterium | reverse complement strand
GCTCCCACCGGCACGCGCGCGAGCTTCCTCCGCGGAACGCCGAAGCGCTCCGCGAACAACTCGCCGTGCTCCCACGTGTCACAGAGAACGACGTCCGCGAGACGCATGGACACAGCGTCGCTCAGATGCAGGCGGGCCGCCGCGAAGGAGCGCGGCGCCACGCGGCCCAGGTCGCGGGTCTGCGTGTCCCACCGCGAGACCAGGGGATCGAAAAGGAGCGGCACGCCCGCGATCCGCGCGAGCGCCGCCGCCAGAGGGATGTCCCTGTGGCCGAAGGAAGGGACGAGGTAGGCGTCCGCGCCGCCCGCGCGCGAGGCCCAGGAGCCGAACAGCGCCGCCCCGCGCGCGAAGGGGCGTGACGTGACCGGAAGGAGGCGCACATCCGCGCCGTGGGCAGCGAGTCCCTCCTGGAGCACGCGGGTGCGGGGATAGTCCGGATCGAATGCGCCGAGGAAGGCGACCCTCACCGGTGGTCCGGACCTCCCGGCTTGCGCTCGGCCAGCGTCTCCTGCTCCCAGCGGCGCGCGTACTTCATGAAGACGGAGAACGCCGCCAGGCCGCAGAGCACGATGCCGTGGCGTCCCTCGCGGAATCCCCTTTCGAGGACGTACATGCGCAGGAACCGGAGCGGCGCGCGGAACAGGAGCCGCGCCGGCGAGGCGCGCACGCCGCGGTCGCGCAGGTCGTCCGCGGACCAGCGCGTGTATCGGTGGAACTTCTCGAAGTACTGATCGAGGTCGCGGTACGTGTGATGGAGGAGCGGCTCGCGCAGCGTGCCGACGCGGCCGGACTCGATCTTCACTTCGGCGTGGACGTGGAGCGGCTCGTAGGCCCCCTTCGCGCGGTCGAAGAGCCGGAGCACCTTGTCGCGATGCCATCCGGCCGAGCGGATCCGCCGGCCCAGGAAATGATTCGCCCGCCGGATCCAGTAGCCGTCGAGGCGTCCCGAGTCCTCGAGGATCGCTTCGATCTCGGCGCGCAGGGAGGGCGTGACCCGCTCGTCCGCGTCCACGATGAGCGTCCACCGGTGCGTGAGGCGCGGCAGCGCCCAGTTCTTCTGCGCGGCGGAATTCACGTATTCGTGCTCGAGGACGCGGTCCGCCACGGCGAGGGCCGCCTCGAGCGTCCCGTCCGTGCTCCCCGAATCGACCACGATCACCTCATCGGCCCAGCGCACCGACTCCAGACACTCGCGGATGTTCCCGATCTCGTTCTTCACCGGAACGAGAACGCTCAGCGGCTCGCGCACGGACGCTCCTCGGGGGCGCGGCCGGCGGCGCCGCGGGCGTTCGGGAGAAGCGACAGCGAGGCCGCGACGACCCGCTCCACCGTCACGTCGATCATGCAGCGCATGTGCCGGTCCCCCGGGAGCGGGCAGCGGTTCGCGTTGCAGAAAAGACATTCGAGCCCGTCGGCGTAGAGCGCGACGTGCGGCCCCTCGGGAGGATGCCAGGTGGCCGGATGGGTCGGGCCGTAGACCGTCACCGTGGGAACGCCGAGAGCCGCGGCCACGTGCTTCGGCCCCGAGTCGTTTCCCACGAAGAGGGCACAGCGCTCGAGCAGCGCCCCCAGATCCTGCCAGTCGGTGGCCGGCGCGAGGAGTGAGGGCTGCCGCATGAGCGCGCGGCAGGCCTCGACCGATTCGCGCTCCCCCGGTCCCCAGAGCCAGACGACCGTCGCTCCCGATTCCGCGATCCGGTCCATGGTCTCGGCGAAGCGCTCCGGCGCCCACGTCTTCGCGGGCCACGATCCCGTTGGGAGGCAGGCGACCAGCGGCCCGTTCGCCGCGCCCGCGTCCCGTGGCGCTTCGCCGAGCCAGGCGCCGATCCGCTCGCGTGCCTCGCGCCCGACTTCGAATCGAAGCTTGAGCCCGCGCGGCGCGATTCCCAGCGCGCGTACCTGGTCGAGCGCCGCCTCGGGGGCGTATCGGAGGATCGGCCGCCCGTCCGGCCCCAGCGGCTCGCGCGGCACGCGGAGCGTGTAGGCACCGCGGCGTCCGGCAATGTCGTACCCCACGCGCACCGGAGCGCGCGTGAGACGCGTCATGAACGCCGTGCGGGGATTGGAGACCAAGTCCAGAACCAGATCGTATCCGCGCCTCGCGATCGTCCCGTAAAGCTTCGCCTGCGCCCAAAGCGAGTGGCGGTCCAGCTCGAGGATCTTGTCGACGTCGGGATTCCCCGCGAGCAAAGGAGCGAGCCCGCGGGACGCCACCACGTCGATCCGCGCGCGCGGAAGTCCGGCGCGAAGGGCGCGAAGCGCGGGCGTGGTGAGCAGAAGGTCGCCGCCCGCGCGGTGGCGGATGACGAGCGCGGAGCCGACCCGGTCGGGATCAAGCGGGCGCACGCGCGGCATCCCTCCATTCCAGAGCGCGCGCAACCGCGGCCACCGCGTCGTCCACGCCGACCCACTTGAGGCAGTCGAGACGCGCGCACTCGTGCCGGTGGCACGGCCGGCACCAGATCTCCCGGTGGAGCAGCTGATGCCCGTCCTCCTCGCGGTACGGAAACCAGGTCTCCGGAACGGTGGGGCCCAGGATCCCGACGGTGGGCACGCCTAGCGCCGGCCCCGCGTGGAGCGGGCTCCCGTCGTTGGTGACGAGCACGTCGAGAGCCGCGACGGCTCCCCAGTAGTCGCGGAGCGGCAGTCCGACCAGCCGCGGCGCCCCGGACTGCCCCGCGACCTCTTCCACCGAAGCCGCTTCGGTCGGCCCTCCGAGCACGATGCCTCGGGCGCCGAGTCCGGGGAGCGCGCGCAGAAGTCCGGCGAAGCGCTCCTCGAACCACCGCTTCGCCGGCCAGCGGTTGCCCACGTGCAGCCCGACGCGCGGGCCACCGGGCGGGAGAACCCGGTCGAGCAGCTCCGCGCCCCGCGCCTGCTCCTCGCGCGTGAGCGTGAGGCGCGGCATCCCGTGCCGCGACGGAAGTCCGAGGAATTCGAGCGCGCGCAGATGGTGGGCCACCGCGGAGATCGGCTCTTCGGCCGGCGGCACCAGGTGCGTGTAGAAGTGGCGGCGGCCGCGCCGCGGGCCCACGCGAAGCGGCGCGCCGGTCCAGGCGAGGAGGAGCGCCGAGCGAGGATTGCCGTAGAGGTCGATCGTCCAGTCGTAGCACTCCCGACGGAGCGCGCTCATGAGCGAGAACGGCGCCGGAAGGAGCGAGCGCTTGGGGCGGAATGCGTACACGCGGTGAATCTCGGGATGACCGATCGCGGCCTCGGCCGGCCCCTCCTCCGCGAGGTAGTCGATCTGCGCGTCGGGGTAGAGCTCGCGCAGGGCGTCCACGACGGGGAGGGTAAGGATCACGTCGCCGATCCGCCGAAGCCGCGACACCAGCACGCGCCGGGGCGCGGGAAGCTCGGGCATGAGGGCCGCGGACATGAAGCCCGCGCCCGCACCGCGCAGCTCAGGCATTGGCGTCCGCTCCGCGGCGGATCCGTCCGATCAGGTCGCTCGAAGCATGGCCCTTCGCGTCGCCGGCGATGATCGTCCGGATCCCCAGCTCGGCCGCGATACCGCGCTCGGGCACGCTCTCCACCGTGTAGTCGGTCCCCTTCGCGTGGATCGCCGGTCGAAGGCGGCGGAGAACGCCCTCGACCGTGTCTCCGTCAAAGGAAAGGACGTGGTCCACGCACTCGAGCGCCGCGACCAGCTCCATTCGCTCCGCGAGCGGGACGAGCGGGCGTCCCGGCCCTTTGAGCCGACGCGCGCTCTCGTCCGAGTTCACCGCGACCACGAGCGCCCGGCCCGCCGCCCGGGCGGCCGCGAGGTACCGCACGTGTCCGACATGGAGGATGTCGAAGATCCCGTTCGCGAGCACCAGACCCTCGCGCCCGCCTTCCGAGAGCCGCGCGGCCAGGGCTTCGAGAGACGTAACTTTTGGCGCGCCCCCGCTCATCGGATTCGCGGCACCGCGTGCGCCTCGATCGCCGTGAGCAGCTCCCCCGCGTCCACCGTCGCCGTGCCGCGCTTCATCACCACGACCGAGGCGGCGTACGTCGCCAGGAGCGCCGCCTCGAGCTGCGTGGCGCCCGCGCCAAGGGCGAGGGCGGCCGCGGCCGACACGGCATCCCCCGCCCCGGTCACGTCGGCCACATCGGAGCTACCCACGATCGGCACGCTCCGCGGCGCGCGGCCGCGCTCGAACACCAGCATGCCGTCGCTGCCGCGGGTAATCCACACGGCGTCGGCCGCGGCGGCGCGGCGGAGCGCGTCGCCCGCGCGGCGCAGCGAGGCCGGGTCGAGGGACGGGAGATGGAACGCCTCAGCGACTTCGTGCTCGTTCGGGGTGAGGAGCGTGGCGCCCCGGAAAGAACGGAGGGCGTAGCGCGAATCCACGACGACCGGCACCCGGGCCCGCCG
>JBKJXM010000127.1:0-3594 GCA_046716305.1 Candidatus Eiseniibacteriota bacterium | reverse complement strand
GAGGGTGCGCTGCTCCGCGACGACTTCAACGACACATCGCTCTTGAAGCGCTCGTCCGCCGTCTCGGCGCTGGGAGTCGCGGACTCTCGGCGCGCCGCATCCTCGGGCGCGGCAACCTGGGGCGCGGCGGCACCGACCGTGGGCTTGGCCTGCTGGAGGGCCACGACTTTCTTCCCCTGGTCCACTTCAGCGGCCTGGTCTTTTCGGGACGTCGCGTCCGCGGCCTTGCGCGAGCGATTCTTCGCGAGCGCGCTGTCGCGAGCCGGCGCGCGGCCCTTCGTCTCCCCGATCACGACCGGCCGCGGCGCGCGCACCCAATCCTCCTGCCGGTTCAGGAGCAGCACCGCGACCAGCGCCACGGCCAGCGCGGCCGCCCCGGTGCCCGCGATGCCGATCCACGGAAGACGAAGGCGCCGGCGCGCGCCCCCTTCCATCTCGGCGGCGTCGGGGCGCCGACGATCGAGGCGCGGCATCGCGTCCACGACCGCTTCCTCGGCACTCAGGTCCGCGGCGGCCACGCGCAGCAGCACCGATTCCGTCATCCGATCGTAGTACTCCTCGCCCACGGCGTCGGCACGGAGCTTCAGATCCGACTCCAGCGCCGACATCTCGTCGATCTGCTCCCGGCAATGCGCGCAGGCGAGCACGTGCGCCTCGATCACCGAGCGGCGATCGGGGGTCAGCTCGCCGTCCCGGTAGGCGAACAGCTCTTCGGACGTCGGATGATGGGCGTTCGGCTTCATCGTGGCTCGGCTTCCCTCAGTTCGTTCAGGATCTCGACCAGTGATTCGCGCGCCCGCGCCAGGCGCGACATGACGGTGCCGACCGGAATCGAGAGCGACTCGGCGATCGCCGCGTACGACAGGTCCCCCTCGACTCGCAGCGCGAGAATCGCGCGGTGGTCCTCGGACAGCAGCGCGTAGGCCCGCTCGACCCGAACCCGCCGCTCCACGTCCCCCGGACTCTGGGACGGATCGGCCACCCGCTCCGCGAGCGGCCCCGCGCCGTCGCGCCCCGGCTCGTCCAGAGGCTCGGCGGCCCGGCGCTTCGCGTCCCGGATCCACGAGAGCGCGGTCCGGGCCACGATCGTGAGGAACCAGGGGCCGAACGGGCGGTCGGGCGCGAAGCGGTCGAGCGCGCGGTACGCCTTCACGTAGCTCTCCTGGAGCACGTCGTCGGCGTCGTCGTGGTTGCGGGTGATCCGCCGCGCAAGTCGGTAGCCGCCGCGCTGGGTGCGGCGCACCAGCTCGGCATAGGCGTCCGCCTCGCCGTTTCGGACCAGGCGGACGAGCTCGCCGTCGCTCAGCGTGGAGCGGTCGGGACGGGCGGCCGGTGCCATTGGGCGCCGAATGTACTACGCCCGGGCGGGCAAGGGTATTCCCAAGAGGGCGATTGTCCGCGGGGTCCGAACCGCCTAGGATGGTGGGACCCTTTCGCTTCCGGCCCTCCCTATCGCGGAGTATCCATGAAACTCGACCCGATCTTCCGGTACCTCTCCGAGAACCAGGACCGCCTCGTGGACGAGCTGGTCCAGTTCCTCAAGATCCCGAGCATCAGCGCGCACAAGGAGCGCGACGCCGACGTGGCCGCGGCGCTCGACTACGACAAGCGGAAGCTCGAGTCCCTGGGGTTCAAGACCCAGGTCTGGCCGACGCGCGCGCACGCGGGTTTGTTCGCCGAGCGGATCGAGAACCCGGACCTCCCCACGGTGCTGATCTACGGGCACGTGGACGTCCAGCCGGTCGATCCGCTGGAGCTATGGGAGTCGCCTCCGTTCGAGCCGCGCATCAAGGACGGGAAGATCTGGGCGCGCGGGGCCGACGACAACAAGGGGCAGCACTACGCGCAGATCGCCGGGGTGGAGGCCGCCATCAAGGGGGGCGGCGGGCTGCCCGTGAACGTGAAGTTCATCATCGAGAGCGACGAGGAGCATGACGGCGAGGCGATGGCCGCGGAGCTCCCCAAGCACAAAGACGATCTGAAGTGCGACGCCATCGTGGTCTCGGACTCGAGCATGCCTGACCTCGACCACCCCGCCCTCACCACGTATCTCCGCGGAATTCACGCCTTCGAGATCACCATCACCGGCCCCGCGATCGACAAGCACTCCGGCGAGTGGGGCGGAATGCTGTACGAGCCAATCGACGTCATGAGATGGGTGGTCCAGAACCTCAAGGACTTCAAGACCGGCCGCGTCCTGGTCCCCGGCTTCTACGACGACGTTTTGGTCCCGCCCGCCGGCGAGCGTTCCATGATGAACACCGCGCCTTGGGACGACGCCGCGAAGGCCCGGGAGATTGGCGTGTCGAGGCTCTTCCACGAGGAGGGGTTTACCCCGCGCGAGTCGGGGGTGATCCGTCCGACGCTCCAAGTCAACGGCATCTGGGGCGGATATACCGGCTCCGGCTTCAAGACGGTGATCGGAAATCAAGCGCACGCCAAGATCAGCACGCGGCTCGTGCACAACCAGGATCCGGAGCGGATCGGAGACCTGGTCGAGAAAACGATCCGGGACCTGGTTGGCGACAAGGGCACGGTGACCGTCAAGCGGTACGGATCCGGGCAGCCGTTCAAGGCGGACCTCGAGAATCCCTTTGTCCGGGCGGGTCTTAAGGCCCTGGAGGCGGGATTTGGAAAGCCGGCCGTCGTCATGGGTATGGGCGGCTCCATTCCCATCGTGGCCCCGCTGGTACGGATCACGGGGGCCCCGTGCGTGCTCATGGGCTTCGGGCTGCCCGGGGATAACCTGCACGCGCCCAACGAGCACTTTGCTCTCGACTGCTATTTCGGGGGGGCCCGATCTGCGGCCGCGTATCTTGTTGCGGTTGGGGCGCGGGCGGGGGCGGCGTCAACCCGCTAGAATCGCTTCGCCGGTCTCACAGATTTGGGTATGCTGATTCCTGGGATAGGCATCTAAGTATGTAGGCTGATTCCCTCGGCCACGGACGGCCGGCTGGATGTGCCCGCGTCAAGGAAGACGGGGCGCGATCGGCGGTTGGGTCCCGAGCTCGCGGTTCTCACCGGCACCCGACTCCTCCCGACCGAAACGACGCGCCCCTTTGTGTCTTCGCGGGCACCCCGCGCCGGCAAACCCCCGACTCCCCCCCTGGTGGAACCCTAGAGCGAAGTCACGGTCAGGTCGGCGAAATCGGCGACGGTGTCGTCTTCCGTCCAGAGCCCGATATTCCCCTTCTCGAATCTCTCGTCCCGCAGCTTCATCACCACAGTTCCGTCGTAGCTGATTTCCATCACGCTCCCCTTCCGCCGCACGCCCAGGGTGTGCCACTCGTCGGGATTCGGAGGCGTGAGCCGCGCGTACTTGATGTCCCGCCGTTTCCCGTGGATCAGGTAGTGCGCGATCAGCTCCCCGTCCTTTCCGCTGACCCGGACCACGTAGCCGTTCCTGCCCTTGGGATCGAGCTGGAACGCGATCCCCACGGAGGGGTCGATCTCTCCGGAGCGGATCCGGAATCTCGCGCTCAGCTCCTGGTCGGCCAGGCTGGGCTTCAGGAATTGGAGCACGTGGGACGCGATTCCCTCTTCCGATTCGAGCTGGCGGATCCAACGCGCGCCGCTGGTCGAGTCCTCGAGCAC
>JBKJXM010000126.1:0-5978 GCA_046716305.1 Candidatus Eiseniibacteriota bacterium | reverse complement strand
GGCCGCGGCGGCATCCCCATCGTGCAGACGGGCGCGGGGGGGGACCTGCTGGGGCGGAGCGTGTTCTCCATCGTGGACCGGCGCCCCTCGAACTTCCGCTACCAGCTCCTCTCGGTGCGGCCTTCGGACGGCGAGGATCCTGACGTCGCGGCGCTTCTCGCGCCCGTGGCCGATTCGGTGCAGACAGCCATGGGAGCTTCCGTCTACGTCTCGGCCGAGCGCGTTCCCACGCCGCGGCGCGAAGACGTTGAGACCCCGATCGGCAACTTCGCCGCTGACGTTCTGCGCGAGGCGGCCGGGGCGGACGTCGCCGTGATGAACACCGGTGGTATCCGCGCCCCCATTCCCAAGGGGCCGGTGACGGTGGCCGACATCTACTCCACCTTCCCCTTCGACAACACGATCGTGGCGGTGCCGATGACCGGGAACGAGCTCCGGGGACTCCTCGACTTCGTGGCGAGCCGGCTCGGAAAGAGCGACTTCGCCCAGGTGAGCGGCGTCTCGTTCGGAGTCAGCGGCAACCGCGCCACCGATATTCAGGTGGACGGCCGCCCGCTCGAAAGCGACCGGGTGTACCGCGTCGCCACCATCGACTTCCTCTACGAGGGGGGCGCCGGATATACCCACTTCCGCAACGCCGGCCCCGCCGAGCCGACCGGGCTCTTCCAGAACGAGGCCGCGGTCTCGTTCCTGAGGCGGAATCCCGGGTATCGTTTTCGAACCGACGGCCGCATCGCATGGGAGGGATCGACCCCGGGCCTCCGTACGATCGAGACCCGGTGAAAGGGGCGTGCCCATGCGGGTTTTCGGCCAGAGGGCTGAAACTTTCGGTTTGACAGCCTCGTGAGCGCGGCGATACCGTCCCTCGCGTCTCGTGGCCGAATGGTGATTGAACGCTGAAGCAACTTCCGGGGGGAGAGGCCTCCCTTCGGGGGGAGGTGAGCTCGATGCGCAAGCGCGGTACGGTGAAGTGGTTCAACGAGGCCAAGGGCTTTGGATTCATCCAGCAGGCCGGCGGCGAAGATGTGTTCGTCCACTACTCCGCGATCCAGGGTGAGGGATTCAAGACCCTGGCCGAAGGACAGGTCGTGGAGTTCGAGATCGTGGAGGGTCCGAAAGGCAAGCAGGCCGCGAACGTAACGCCGGTCTGATGCGCTCACAAGCCACCCGCCCCGACGCGGCCGCGCCGGGGCGGTTTTGTTTTGCCCCGCGCGGGAGTATCATTCGCCGCTTATATATGCCTGAGCAACTATATGTCTGAGAAACCTCCAGAGGACGAGCCGGGATCGGAACGGCCTCTTCCCCCGCTCCCGCCAGAGCCGCCTCCCGGTGAAGTGACCGAGCCGGGAATCGTCCGGTTCGCGAAGCGTGCCCTGGAGATGGTCGTCGGTCCCGCGCGCGCGATCTCCGACCCGCAGCTCTTCCACAAGATTTCCCTCGCGGCGTTTCTGGCCTGGGTGGGCCTGGGCGCGGACGGCTTGTCGTCCTCCGCGTACGGTCCCGAAGCCGCGTTCCTCGCCCTCGAGGGGAACGACTTCCTGGCGATCCCGCTCGCGATCCTGACCGCGATCACCGTTTTCATCATCGCCGCGAGCTACATGCGCATCATCGAGCGGTTCCCGGCGGGCGGCGGCGGCTACGTCGTCGCGACCAAGCTGCTCGGCCCCGGCGCTGGCCTCGTCTCCGGCACCGCGCTCCTCGTCGACTACGTCCTGACCGTCGCCATCTCGCTCGCGAGCTGCTCCGATCAGCTCTTCAGTCTGCTCCCGACGCAGTACCAGCTGATGAAGCTGCCCTTCACGTTCTTCCTGCTCGGCGTCCTGACCCTCCTGAATCTGCGAGGCGTGCGCGAATCGGTGGCGATCATCTCGCCCGTGTTTCTCCTCTTCATCGTCACGCACGTCGGGGGGCTGATCGCCGGCATCGTGGCAACCTCGGGCAAGATCCCGGTCGAAGTGGAGCATCTGCACCAGCAGTCCTCCGCGGCGGTGCAGCAGATCGGCTGGGTCGGGCTCCTCATGATTCTTTTCCGCGCCTTCACGCTGGGCGGCGGCACGTACACGGGGATCGAGGCCGTCTCGAACGGCGTCCCGATGCTGCGCGATCCCAAGGTGGAAACGGCGAAGATCACCATGCGCTACATGGCGGTCTCGCTCGCCGTGATCGCGGGCGGCATCCTGTTCGGATACCTGCTCTACCAGGTGCGGCCGGTTCCCGGAAAAACTCTGAACGCGGTCCTTTTCTCGGCGATCGCGGGCTCGATCTTCCCGCCGGGGAGCACGCTGGGGCACGCGCTCGTGGCGATCACCCTGTTCTCGTCGGGCGCGCTCCTGTTCGTGGCGGCGCAGACCGGGTTCCTCGGCGGCCCGCGCGTGCTGGTCTACATGGCCTTCGACCGGTGGGTGCCTTCGCGATTTTCGAGCCTGTCCGAGCGGCTCGTCACCTCGAACGGCGTTCTCTTCATGGCCGTTTCAGCCCTGGCGGTGCTGATGGTCACGCAGGGGCACGTGCACCTGTTGGTCGTGCTCTACTCGATCAACGTCTTCCTCACCTTCACGCTGGCCCAGCTGGGGATGTGCCGGGACGCGCTGAATCTCCGGCGGGAGGGGCAGCGCTGGAAGACCGCTCTCGCGACAAGCGCGCTCGGCTTCGTCGTGACCGGTTCGGTCCTGGTCGGGACCGTCGCGTTCAAGTTCATGGAGGGCGGGTGGGCGACGCTCCTCGTCACGTCGGTCATCTGCATGGTCTGCGTCATGATCCGGCGCCACTACATGAACACCAGTCTGAGCCTCCACCGCCTGGACCAGGCCCTCACCACCGTGCCCCTGCCGAGCGGCGAGCCGACGCAGGCGCCTCTGAAGAAGAACGCCAACACCGCGATCCTCACCGTGACTTCGTTCGGCGGCCTCGGGATCCACACGCTCCTGAACCTGTTCCGCGTCTTCCCCGGACAGTTCAAGCAGGTGGTGTTCGTCTCGGTGGGCGCCATCGACTCGGGCCGGTTCAAGGGGGCCGAGGAGATCGAGGCGCTGAAGAAGAGCACCGAGGCCGAGCTTCAGAAGTACGTGGAGTTCGCGCGGAAGCTGGGGATTCCGGCCGAATGCCGCTACGCCATCGGCACCGACATCGTGGACGAGCTGGAGCGCCTCTGCATCGAGGTCCAGGAGGGGTATCCGCGCAGCGTCACCGTCGCGGGCCAGCTCATCTTCCAGAAGGAAGGGAGCATCGTGCGCTGGCTCCACAACCAAACGTGCATCGCGTTGCAGCGCCGCCTCGCGTTCCACGGCTTGCCGATGGTGATCCTGCCGGTGCGGGTGTACTGAGGGGATGTGGGGTTCCGCTGGAAGGAACAAGCGCGGGCGCTGCGCATCGAGGCCGAGACTCTTCTCCTCGCGGCACGGCATCCCCGGACGCCGAAGCGCGCCCAAGGCCTGATCCTCGCCCTCGCCGCCTATGCTCTATCGCCGATCGACCTCATCCCCGACTTCATTCCCGTTTTGGGCCATCTGGACGACGTGGTGATTGTCGGGCTGGGAGTCTGGCTGGCCAAACGGATGGTCCCCGTCGAAGTCCTGGAGGAGTGCCGCACGCTGGCTTTGGCGAAATTCCCGGACGGGAAGCCGCCATGTATCACGTCGGGGCCCAGGCTATAGGCTGGTGGCGGGTGGGACCGGGCCCCGCGCGTGCGCTTCCCCGCTCGGACTTCCTCGACTGACGACGGCCGGGCAAACCCATCCAGGAAACTCCGTCCCTCGGCGGAGCTCCGGGAGCGGCCCGCGTGCACTCCGGTACCGCGAGCCGCTTTCCCCCAATCCGCAGCCGTGCAGCCGTTCCGGCGGATCGCGCCGAGCCGCGCGCGCAAGCAGGGGCACGCGGAGCGACGGCGCGAGTAGGTACTTGGCACAGAGCGGGCCGAGTGGTGTGCGCGGGCCGACGGCGGACGGCGCGGTAGGAGGACGGCCTAAGTCGGGCGGACCCTTGATGTTCTCGGCGACGCGCGCTTAAATCTTAGGCGGGGGTCATCGTCGCCTAACCTGTGACATCGAGTCGAAGGTTCGACGGCGTCGGTTCCCGCCACGCCGGCCCGACGTTCGTCAGCCCTACCGGCGTGCGGGCTTGCCGGGCGTGCGCACCGGCGCGAGGATAGTTTCATGACCTCTCCACTCCAACTCGAGACCGACCGCCTGCGACTCCTCGCGGCCAACGAGGCGATCGCGCGCGCCGAGATCGAGGACCGCGCCGAGATGGCACGCCTCCTGGGCGTGGCGGTCCCGGGAACGTGGCCGCCTCCACTCAATGACGACGCGTCGATGCGCTACTTCCTGGGCTTCGCGCGAGAGCACCCCGAGGCCGTCGGCTACGGCTGCTGGTACTGGCTCCTGGTGCCGGCGAAGGCGACCGGCAACGCGCTGCTCATTGGAAACGGGGGGTTCAAGGGGCTGCCTTCCGCGGACGGCACAGTCGAGGTGGGGTATTCCCTGCTCGAGGGTTATCAGGGGAAGGGCTACGCCACGGAGGGGGTTCGCGCCCTGGTCGCATGGGCGTTCCAGAATCCGCGCGTGCGGCGCGTGATCGCCGAGACGACGATGGACGGCGCTTCTTCGCAGGAGGTTCTCAGAAAGAGCCGGTTCGAGCTTTCCGACGAACCGGCCGCCGAGGCCGGCGCGGTCCGCTTCGCGCTCTCACGAGAGAGATGGGAGACACGAGCGGCTTCGTGACCCCCGGCGCCTAGTAGACGTCCGCCTCCGGATCGAAGATCACCGGCGTCAGCTCCACCATCGCGACCACGTCGAGCAGGTTGTGGTGGAAGACGGGGAGCAGGCGGTGGGCCTCTCCGCGTTTCACGTAGTCGTGGTAGAGGCCGGGGATTTCCGCCCCGCCTACGTCTCCCGCGCGGCGCCTCCTGAGAACTCGCCACTCGATCGTCTTGAGCCGGCAATCGGGAAGGTGCCCCTTCCAGCGCCGCCTTGCCATCCAGAGCAAATCGAGGTGCGGAAGGTCAATGGGCGCATGCAGACGATGGTGCGTGGCCCGGTCGCGAAGAAAGGGCACGTCGAAGGTCTTCCCGTTGAAGGTGATGAGGAAGTCGTGCTCGCTCGCGATCCGGCTCAGCTCGACCAGCAGCGCGCGCTCCTCCGCGTAGTCGCGCGCGAAGAGCTGGCGAAGCACCAGGTTTCGATCCCCCACCATGCACAGACCGACGAGGAAGACGGGCACTCCCGAAAGCCCGCACGTCTCGATGTCCATGTAGAGGACGCGGCGATGACCGAATCGGCGGAAGAGTCCCCGCTCGGGAGGATCACCCAGGCCGGCTGCCTCGGCCAGATCGCGAGGACGGCGGCGGCGCTGCTGGCGCGGGCGAAGGGGTTCCCTGCGATCCGAGTAAGGGCAGTCGACGCCCGGAATGGCGACGTAGCGCCGTTCGGGGTCGAGACCGTCGGAAAAGCGGCCGTCGGGGTAAGTGCAAAGCTCCGCCATGCGGCGGAGGAGCGGAATGGGGCGCTCGCCGAGGTCCGTGTAGAGGCGCTCGTGCGCGAAGACTGTCCCCTGCGGTGTCTGGATGATGCCGCCGGGGAGGATCTCCTCGATCCCGGTCGAGATGAAGTGGCGCCCGTGCGTGTGCGTCGCGCCATTCCCATTCGAATGGCCATTCCCGTTGGCCGGTCCATATGCGCCCAGCCCTCCACCTCGCATCAGCCCACCGATCCGGTCCCGCAGCGCCTTGGAGAGCATGGTCGTGGTGGTCGCCGGGCCGCGGCGCCTAGGCTCCGAGCAGCCGGCGCAGCAACGCTTCGGTCGCGGCCTTGTTCGGGATGGGCCAGCCGCCGTGGAGGTCGTAGTCCTGCTGCTGGGCGGGACGCAGCACGGGAAGCCCGACGCACGAGGGGCAGCCGATTTCACAGGGGCAATCCTCGATCAGCCGAAGCGTCGCGCGGAGCAGCTCTTCGACGATGGAGTAGCCGCGCTCGGCGTAGCCC
>JBKJXM010000125.1:0-9297 GCA_046716305.1 Candidatus Eiseniibacteriota bacterium | reverse complement strand
CTGGCCCGCCTCCGCTCGGAATCGGCGGAGGGACTCGACTGGCGCGGGTGGGTGGACCTGTACGTGCGGAACGCCCAGTGGGACGTCGAGCTGGACAGCGTGGACGACCAGGGGCTGAAGCAGGCGCAGGCGGACCAGCGGCGCGAGCTGAACGTGGAGTTCGCGCAGCACGTCGAGAACTGGTACGAGCGGTGGGCCCACGGCGAGGGCGCCCCGCCCTTCTCGACGGACGTGGTGTCGCGGTGGGTGGCGCCCCACCTTCGCGAAGGGCGGCGCGTGACGCTCATCGTGATCGACTGCATGCGGCTCGACCAGTGGCTCACGGTGGAGCCCCTGATCCGCCCCTTCTTCGACATCGCGCTCGAGCACCATGTCTCGATCCTGCCGACCGCGACTCCGTACTCGCGGAACGCCATCTTCTCGGGGCTTTTCCCGGAGGAGATCCATCGCCAGCATCCGGAGTACTGGCAGGAAGGACCGGGGGACGAGCGGAGCAAAAACCGCTATGAGCGGCAGCTTCTGGATCACCAGCTCGCCCGCCTCGAGTTGAAGATGAAGCCGGCGAAATATTTGAAGGTCTACAACGCGGACGAAGCGAACAACGTGCGGCGAAACATCGGGACCCTCAAGGAGACGCCGCTGGTGGCGATTGTCTTCAACTTCCTCGACATGCTGGCCCACGGCCGCTCCGAGTCGGATCTGCTTAAAGAGCTGGCACCCGACGAGTCGGCCTTCCGCTCGGTGATGCGCTCGTGGTTCCTCCACTCCGCGCTCTTCGAAGCCCTCAAGTGGCTTTCGAAGCAGGACGGCGTGGTGATCGTGACCACCGACCATGGCGCGGTGCTGAGCCGCCACTCGGCCCTGGTCTACGGCAATCGGGAAACCTCCACCAACCTCCGCTTCAAGTTCGGCACCAACCTCTCGGCCGAGGCGCGCCACGCGGTCCACGTGAAGGAGCCCGCGCGCTTCCGCCTTCCCGCCGAGGCGATGCACAAGACCTACATCATCGCGAAAGAGGACTTTTACTTCGTCTACCCCACCCGATTCCACGAATACGAGAACAAGTACCGGGGTTCCTTCCAGCACGGGGGAATTTCCCTCGAGGAGATGATCCTCCCCGTCGCCACGCTGACGCCGCGGGGATGAGCCCGTGAGCGTGGAGATTCGGTCCCTTCTCCACAACGAGGCGGAGACGCGCGCGTTCGGCCGCCACCTCGGCACGCTGCTCCGCCGCGGAGACTGGGTGGCGCTGATCGGGACGCTCGGCTCCGGAAAGACCACGCTGGTGCAGGGGATCGTGGACGGCGTCCATCCCGGGCAGCGGGGCCGGAGTCCCACCTACGTGCTCGTCGAGATATACGGGGAAGGGCCGCGCGTCGTTCACGCGGACCTCTACCGGATGGCCGCGGCGGCCGAGATCGAGACGCTCGGACTGACCGATCTGGCCGAGGGGGACGCGGTCGTGCTGGTGGAGTGGGCGGATCGGGCGCTGGAGAATCTGCCGGAAGACCGCCTGGAGCTGGAGCTGCGCTACGTGCCCGAGGGGGGACGTGAGCTGCGCGTCCGCCCGCGCGGCTCGCGCTGGGACGATGCCGCGCGCGAGGGGCTCTTCGACCGCGACCACTGGAGCCATGCGCTCTATCCTCGGGATTGACACTGCGGGTCCGCGCGGATCGGTCGCGATCGCCGTGGACGGAAAGGCGCGCGGATCGGAGCCGCTCGCGCCCGGCGGGCATTCGAGCGGGCTCGCGGTGGCGGTCGAACGGCTCCTCGCAGCGAAAGGCATCGGCGTGCGCGACCTCGCGGGGATCGCGGTATCCGAGGGGCCGGGCTCGTTCACCGGGCTTAGAATCGGTCTCGCCTGGGCCAAGGGCGCGGCGATCGGCGGAGGCGTCCCGCTTCTAATGGTCCCGGCGCACGAGGCCCTGGCGCACGCGTCGCGCGCTTTGGCCCCACGCTTCGCGACCGTCACGCAGGGCGAGCGAGGGCACGCGATGGCGGCGCTGTGGGCGGGAGGCGCCGGAGGCGCCGGGTTGCTCTGGGGTCCCGAGGTCGTCGCGGAAGAGGATCTTGTACAAAGAGTGCGCGGCGAGGCGAAGGGAGACGTTCCGTTCGCCGCGGCCACCGAGTCGCTGGAGGAATTGGTGCAGGATCTGGATGGAACGTTGCTGGTGACGGTGCCCCTCGCGCCCGCGGTCGCGGAGCTGGGCGACCGCGCGCTCGCCGAGAAGCGGATCGCCGATCCCCGCGCGGCGGCGCCGGTCTATGGACGCGCGCCCAACGCGCGGAAGCCGGCGTCGCGATGACGGCCGCCCTGGTGGAGGCGCGATGATGGCACTCGCCCGGCGCGGGGATCCCGTACGGGTCCGCACGCTCACGATGGCGCGCGCGGACGAGGTGCTCGCCATCGAGCGGGCCTCGTTTTCCGATCCCTGGTCGCGCGAGATGTTCCGCTCCGAGCTGGAAGTGGGCGGGGGCACGTACGCGCGCTTCGCCGAACGGGACGGGGCGCTGATCGGGTATCTCTGCGCGGTGCTGGTGGAGGACGAAGCGCACGTCGGAAACCTGGCCGTGGACCCCGCGGAACGGCGATCGGGCGTGGGCCAGATGCTCCTCGACGACGTAATCCAGGAGGCCCGGAACCTAGGCGCCCGGAGGGTCACGCTGGAGGTCCGGGAGTCGAACGAAAACGCCCGTAAGTTCTATTGCAAGAACCACTTCATCGATGTGGCGATCCGAAAGAACTATTATCGCAACCCGGTCGAGGATGCTATTGTGATGCTTCTACGGCTCCGGGAGGGACCGGGCGCATGACATGGCTTCGGAAGGCCAAGGAAGGGCTCAAGGCGCAGCAGCGCCGCCGCGACCTGCCGGACGGGCTCTGGGTCAAGTGCGAGGAATGCGGCGAGATCCTGTATCACAAGGAGCTCGAGCGGAACCTCTGGACCTGTGGCAAGTGCGGCTACCACTTCCGTATTTCCGCCCGCTCCTACGTGAAGATCCTTCTCGATGAAGACTCCTTCCAGGAGCACTTCTCCGAAGTCGTCTCCACCGATCCGCTCCGCTTCAAGGACTCCCGGAAGTACACCGAGCGTCTGAAGAAGGCGCGCGAGGAGACGGGGCTCACGGAGGCGGTCCTGTGCGGCGAGGGGACCATCGAGCAGGCGCCGTGCGTGGTCGCGATCATGGATTTCTCGTTCCTGGGCGGCAGCCTCGCCTCGGCCGCGGGGGAGCGGATCGCGCGGAGCATCCTGCTCGCGATCGAGACCCGGAAGCCGCTCATCATCCTGTCCGCCTCGGGCGGCGCGCGGATGTTCGAGGGGATCCTGTCCCTCATGCAGATGGCCAAGACGAACGCGCTTCTGGCGCGCCTCTCCGATGCGCGCGTCCCCTATATCTCCATCATGACCCACCCCACGACCGGCGGCGTGACGGCCTCGTTCGCGTCGGTCGGGGACGTGATCCTGGCGGAGCCCAAGGCGCTGATCGGCTTCGCGGGGCCGCGGGTGATCAAGCAGACGATCAACCAGGAATTGCCGGAAGGATTCCAGCGGTCGGAGTTCCTCATGAAGAAGGGGATGATCGACCAGATCGTCCATCGTCTCGAGATGAAGAAGACGCTGGCCTGGCTCCTGAAGTACTTCGCGGCCACGTCGGTGCTGCCGCAGAAGCCGCGCCGGCGCGCCGGCGAGTCGCTCGCGCGCTTCCGCGCCGCGTCGGTCGCTTCCACTGCGCCCGCTCCCGCGCCGCAGCCCGTCGTCTCGTCAGAGCCCGTAGGAATCAAGCCCAGCGACAACGGCCACCCCGCGCCGGCGCATCCGCCGGCGCCGGCGTCGAGCGCCCCTTCCCCTCCCCAGCCGACTCCGACCGAGACCGCCACCCAGGAATGACCCAGACCGCGGGCGCTCCGCTCACGCGGCGCCTGGAAGATCTCTATCGCTTCGAACGGACCGGCATGCGGCTGGGTCTGGAGGGGATCGAGCGCCTGCTGGAGCTTGGCGGCCGGCCCGATCGCGCGTTCCCGTCGGTGCTGATCGCCGGCACCAACGGCAAGGGATCGACCGCGGCGCACCTGGCGTCCATTCTCCGGGCCGCGGGGCTCCGAGTTGGCCTCTACACGTCGCCGCACCTGGTACGATTCCACGAGCGGATCCGCGTGGACGGGGCCGAGATCGGAGACGACGAGCTGGAGGTGCTGCTGGAGCGATGGTGGCCGCGGTTCGAGGCGGAGCGGCCGTCGTTCTTCGAAGCGGTGACGGCGCTCGCCTTCGACCACTTCGCGGCGAAGTCGCTGGACATGGCGGTGGTCGAGGTGGGGCTGGGGGGGCGCCTGGACGCGACCAACGTCCTCGTCCCGCGCGCGTCGGTCATCACCACCATTTCAAGCGACCACACCGAGATCCTGGGCAAGACGCTGCGCCGGATCGCGGCCGAGAAGGCGGGCATCGTGAAGCCGGGCGGAACGCTGGTCCTGGGCGTCCGCTCCCCCGAGCCCCGAGCCGAAATACTAGAGCGGGCGCGCCAGGAGGGCGCGCGCGTGCTCCAGCTGGGCCGCCACGCGCGCTACACGCCGAAGAGCGTGTCGCGCGGAGGAACCGCGTTCCGGCTCGTGACCGAGCGGTTCACGGGGAACGTGACGACGCCGCTCCTGGGATTTCACCAGGCGCGGAACGCGGCGCTGGCGGCGCTGGCCACCGAGGTCGTCCTGGAGAACCGCTCGCGCGGCGACACGGCGCGCGCGATCGTCGAGGGGATTGCCGCCACGCGATGGCCCGCCCGCGCCGAGGTGATCGGCGACGATCCGCCGGTCCTGGTGGACGTGGCCCACAACGTGGAGGGAGCCAAGGCGCTCGCCGCGACGGTGGCCGCCCTCTTCCCGGGGCGAAAGGCGGCGGTCGTGATCGCGCTCTCCCGCGACAAGCCGCACGCGGCGATCCTGAACGCCGTGGCGCCGGTGGCCAGCCGCTTCACACTGACCGAGTTCGGCGGGGAGCGGGCGACGCCGGCGGCGACGCTCGCGCGGGTCGCTCCCGCGCGGCACCTGACGTGCGAGGTCGTGCCGTCGGCCGCCGATGCGGTCCGGGGCGCCGTGGACTGGGCGCGGCGGGAAGGGGGAGTCGTGGTCGTGACCGGCTCCTTCTATCTCATGCCGGAGGCGCTCGCCGCCCTCGGGGGCGAGGTGCCCCGTGCGATCTAGGGCGGGCTCGCCCCGGCTCCCGGCCGCCCCGCTCGTCGCGCTGCTCCTGCTGCTCGTTCCCGCCGCCGTCCTCGCCCAGCCCGAGGGGGATTCCTACCGGCTCCGAGCCGACCGGCTCGAGGGCTCCCTCACCGGTGCCGAGAACGTCTACACCGCGTTCCGCCCCATCCTCACACACGCCACCACCACCGTGACCGGCGATTCCGCCCTGGTCTACCGGACGCGCGAGTACGTGCTCTTCCGCGGGCACGTGAAAATCGTGGACGGCACGACCACCATGTGGGGCGACGAGGCTTCCTACGACCGGAAGGACCGCCTCGCGACGCTGCGCGGGAACGTCAGAATCCTGGAGCGCGGAAGCATCATCACCGGGCGCGAGGCCTACTTCTACCGCGACAAGAATCTCTCCGTGATCACCGGGTCGCCCCGCATGGTGGACTCGACGCGCACGCTCACGGCCGACCGGATCGAATACGACCGGAACAGCGACGTGGTGGTGGCGCTGGGAAACGTGGACGCCATGGACGAGGCGGACAGCGTCCGGATCTTCGCGGGGCGCATCCGCTACGACCGGCGCGCCGACTACGCGTGGGCCGACGTGTCGCCGCGGATGGACCTGACGGAGTCGGGCGGGGTCGTCACGCACGTGAACGCGGACACCCTCGAATTCGATCGCGCGCGCGACGCCGTCATCGCGCGCGGCAACGTGCGGATCGAGCGGGAGAAGCTTCAGGCGACCGCGGGGCGGGCGCTCTTCTTCCGCCGCGATAATCGGGCGCTCCTGCTCGAATCGCCTCGCGCGTGGGATCCCGAGGGCTCGGCGAGCGGCGACACGCTGGAGATCCGCTTCGTGCAGAACCGCGTCGCGTCCATCCAGGCGCGCCCGAACGCCCAGGTTGCGTACGCGGCCCAGGCCGATACGGGCCGGGCGGAGCGCACCACCGCGAGCGGCGACACGATCACGCTTTTCCTGGAGGACGACGCGGCGCGGCGCGCGGTGGTGGTGGGACACGCCTATTCGTTCTACTGGCCATCCAGCGCGGACAGCGCCCGCGGCGGGCGGAACGAGTCGAAAGGCGACACGATTATCGTGGAGTTCGACGAGGGGAAGCCGGCGCGGGCCACCGTGCTCGGCGGCGCCACGGGAACCTACTACATGGCAGCCGAAGGGGACACCACCGGGGCGGAGAAGCGGGAGCGAATCCTCTACAGCGGGCGCGAGATCGCCTACGACCTCCGCCGGAACACGGTCGACATCACGGGCTCGGCGGACGTCGGCTACCGGGAGATGCACTTGAAAGCCGCCCGGGTCCACTTCGACGCCGAAACCGAGAAGATGCGCGCCGAGGGAAAGCCGGTGCTGGAGGACGCGGGCGACCGGATCGTGGGGGAGACCATGACCTACGACCTGAGAATCCGCCGCGGCGCCGTCGCCGCCGGACGCACGAAGTACGAGCAGGGGTACGTGACCGGGGACCGGGTGCTCCGCGTCTCGGAGAGCATCCTCAATGTGAAGGACGGGACCTACACGACCTGCGACCTGCCCGACCCGCACTATCACTTCGGGTCGAACAAGATGAGGATTCTCCTCAAGGACAAGGCCGTGGCGAAGCCGGTCGTCTTCTACATCAAGCACATCCCGGTATTCGCGATCCCGTTCTACGTCTTCCCGATCAACACCGGCCGCCATTCGGGCTTTCAGCTCCCGCAGTTCCAATTCGGCTCCAGCTCCGCCAACGGCAAGTACGTCCGGAACGTCGGCTACTACTGGGCGATCAGCGACCACCTGGATGCGACGGGCTACGCCGACTACTACCAGGATCAAAGCTGGGTGGCCCACGGCCAGCTGCGCTACCACCGTCGCTATTCGTACTACGGCGACTTCAGCGGCTCCTTTCAGAACGTGTTCGGAAGCCTGAGGCCGGTGAAGAACTGGGACGTGGTGGGCAATCACTACCAGACCCTGGGGTCGAATTTTCTGCTCACCGCCCGAGCCAATCTGACCAACTCCAGCGAGTACAAATCCGATCCCTTGCTCGGAAGATCCTCGCTGTCGCGCGTGCAGCGAAACCTGCATTCCTTCCTGGCGCTCGACAAGTCGTGGTCGAGCGGGGCGGCGAACGTCGCCCTGGACCGGTACCAGTACCTCGACCCTCTCCCGGGCGGGCTCCGGGTGCAGCAGTCTTCGCCCCAGGCGAGGATCCGGCTGAACACGCGCTCGATCGGCCGCCTGGCGCGCCGCGGCGTGCCGGCGCGCCTCCCGTGGCTCGCCTCCACCTCCTACAGCTATGATGCCCAGCTTCTCACGCAGCGCAGCGTGATCGTGAACCGGTACTCGTCGCTCAGTCCCCAGCGCGACTCGATCGTGGATGCGCGGACGGGGATGCTCCACAGCGTGAGGCTCCTGGACAACCGGACCTTTCTCGGGGCCGTCCGGGTCAGCCCCAACTTCAACGCGAGCGGCATCTACTATTCGCGCGACGACGCGGGCGCGAAAAACCGGTTCGGCGCGGCCTGGAACGCCGGGGTCGGCGCCAATACCCAGATTTTCGGCACGATGAGCCGGTCCATCGGTCCGCTCCGGGCGCTTCGGCACGTCGTGACGCCGTCCGTCTCGTTCGGATATCAACCGAGAATCAAGAATCTGACGTTCACCGATACGACCGGCCTCCGGCGTCCCCGCTTCATCGGGGTCTCGGGGATCGGGCTCTTCTCCGGCGAGCAGCGGTCGGTCAGCTTCGGGCTTCGGAACGACATCCACGTGAAATGGGGGGACCCGGCCCGCCCCAAGGTCATCAACAACCTGATCTCGCTGAGCAGCATCGGCACCTACAACCTCCTCGCGAAGCGCACGGGAGCGCGGGCGCTCTCGGAGATCCAGAGCTCGCTCACGCTTCGGCCCATCACCCGTAGCGAGTTCTCCTTCAGCTTCGTGCACGATCCGTATACGGGGAACCTCCGCTCCATGTCGGCGTCGACGGGGTTCACGCTGCAGGGCACCTCGCGCGCGGCGGCCGACTCCATCCTCGAGATGTCCGACGAGCCGGGAGAGGCGTCCGTCCGCGAGGGGAACTACCTCGCGCCGCAGGGGCTGGTCTCCTCGAGCCTCCCGTGGAACGTGAACCTCTCGGTCAGCTATCGCGGGAACCGCGGGGCGTTCGACCGCTGGGTCTCGGAGGCCACGCTGAACGGCTCGACGGGGCTGAATCTGTCCCGCGGATGGCGGTTCGACTACGGCGCCCAGTACAACATGCGGTCGCGGACTCTCATCGCACAGCGCTTCATCATCAAGCGCGAGTTCCACTGCTGGGAGGCTCAGTTCGTGCGGGAGATCTCCGGGACCAACAAGGAGTACTACTTCAAGATCAACGTGAAGCTCCTGCCCGAGGTGTATTACGAGCAAGGAAGTCGAGCGCTGCGCGGCTTCGGCGGGATCAACAATCTCTACTGACGTATCCGGCGCGTCCGTGCTTGAAATTAATTTGACACCCCCTGGGGTGCGGCGTACGGTGGCGCCACACCGCGGAAGGAGGTGAGGCAAGGTGAACAAGACGGAACTCGTCGCATACGTTGCCAAGAAGGCTTCGCTCTCCGCGCGCCAGGCACGCGCGGTCGTGGACACCATTTTTTCCCCGGGTAAGGAGGGTTTGATCGCCTCCGCGCTTCTCTCGGGCAAGAAGGTCCAGATCACCGGATTCGGGACCTTCGAGACCCGGAAGCGGAAAGCTCGCGAGGGTCGCAACCCTCAGACTGGCGAGAAGATCAAGATCGCCGCTTCGCGCTTCCCGGCGTTCCACGCCGGAAAGGCACTTCGCGAGCGCATCAAAAAGTAGTCGCCCCCCCAATCGACTTCGGATGTGCCTCGGGGCGGGAGGAGGACCTCCCGCCCCGAGGTGTATTCCGGGCCCGATCCGGCCAAACCCCCGAAAATAGCCGCCGAGTTGAACCGAAAGACCCTTCCGGGGTATAGTTTTTTGACATTCGGCCGACCAACGGATAGGGAGGTGATTCGCACTGCTCCGGTACCTATATCTCTTCTTCCTCATTGCAGGGCTTCTATTTGCGGCCTCGTCGCTCCAGGGCAAGGGCTCCCAGACGGA
>JBKJXM010000124.1:0-7380 GCA_046716305.1 Candidatus Eiseniibacteriota bacterium | reverse complement strand
AGCGCGGATAACCCCAGAGCGCCGCCGCCGTACCCGCGCAGACGAAGGAGACGACGCGCGCCGCCGACCACGGTGGCCACGCGATCAGCGCGGCGGCCACCGGGCCCACGTTCGGATCCGCGTTCGCGGCCACCCAGCCCACGTACCCGTTCATGTAGCCGAGGAGGGCCGCACCGAGGAGGAGGCCGGCGACGCCGGCGGTCACGGCCGACAAGACCAGCACCAGCGCGACCTCGACGAGGAGGCGCGGCAGGAAGAGCCTGATGTTCCCCTCGGGGCCCGCGCCCGTTCCGATCCATCGCACCATCTCGTCCCGGAAGACGCCCGCGTGCCAGATCCCACGAACGGCCGTTTCGGGGTGGACCACCGTCGCCGCGATCGTGGCCGCGCTCAGCGCCACGGCCCACGCGAGGGTGAGGGTCACGGCGCGCGAGGCGTCGCGCGCGGCGACAGCCCGCGCGTAGACAATCGCGACCGGAACCACCGGGAGGAGCGCGAAGAGAAGGGGCTGGCGCAGCGGCAGGAGGATCCAGGGGAGCAGGAGGGCCGGGATGACAGCCGCGGCGAGAGCGGATATCATGGGGCCGCAGTATAGCCCCCTGAGAACCCTCACCCTAAGGAGAAGTCCATGCTTCCGGAGTTTCAGAACACGGCGATGCTCGACTTCTCGCGCCCCGAGAACGAGCGCGCCATGGAGTCCGCCCTGGAGACCGTCCGCGGGCAGCTCGGCCGCACCTATCCGCTGGTGATCGGCGGCGCGCGGGTCGCGAACAAGGACACGTTCCAGAGCACCAACCCCGCCGACCCTTCCCAGTGCATCGGGAATTTCGCCAAGGCCACCGTGGATCACGTGAACCAGGCCGTGGCCGCCGCCGAGCGCGCCTTCGCGACGTGGTCGTGGATGCCCCACGAGGAGCGCGCCAACGTACTCCTCCGCGCCGCGGGGATCATGCGCCGCCGCCGGAACGAGCTCTCCGCCGCGATGATCTACGAGGTGGGAAAGAGCTGGGCAGAAGCAGACGGCGATACGGCCGAGGCGATCGACTTCTGCGACTTCTACGCGCACGAGATGCTCCGCTGGGGCGGGCCGCAGCCGGTCACGCCGTACCCCGGCGAGGAGAACGTCTACAAGTACATCCCCCTCGGCGTGGCGGCGGTCATCCCGCCGTGGAATTTCCCGCTCGCCATCACCACGGGCATGACGGTGGCCTCGGTCGTGACGGGCAACACGGTGGTGTTGAAGCCCTCGAGCGACGCGCCCTTCATCGCGTGGAAGATGTTCGAGATCCTCGAGGAGGCGGGCGTGCCTCCCGGGGTCGTCAATTTCCTGCCCGGTCCGGGCGGCTCGATGGGCGACGCCCTGGTCGAGCACCCGCGCGTCCGCTACGTCGCGTTCACCGGATCGAAGGAAGTCGGCATCCGCATCCACGAGCGCGCGGCCCGCGTGCCACCGGGGCAGATCTGGCTCAAGCGGATGGTGCTCGAGATGGGCGGGAAGGACTTCACGATCGTGGACGAAGAGGCCGACCTCGAGGCTGCCGTGCTCGGGGTCGCGGCCGGCGCGTTCGGGTTCCAGGGACAGAAGTGCTCGGCCTGCTCGCGGGCCATCGTGCACCGGTCACTCTACGACAAGTTCGTCGAGGGGCTGGAGAAGCGGGTGAAGGCGATGACGATCGGTCCGACGGTGAAGCGCGAGAACTACCTCGGCCCCGTGGTGAGCGCGCGGGCGGAGAAGACGATCCTCGACTACATCGAGGTGGGGAAGAAGGAAGGGAAGCTGTTGACCGGGGGCGCCAAGCTGCCGGGCCCCGGCTATTTCATCCAGCCCACCGTGTTCACCGACGTCCGCCCCGACGCCCGGATCGCCCAGGAGGAAATCTTCGGGCCGGTGCTCGCGGTCATCCCGGCCGCCTCGTACGAAGAGGAGATCGCCATCGCGAATGGAACGATCTACGGGCTGACCGGCGCCTACTACTCGCGCGACCGCGCCCGGGTCGTGGACGCGAAGCGGCGCCTCCACGTCGGGAACCTCTATATCAACCGCAAGTGCACGGGCGCGCTCGTGGGCGTCCACCCGTTCGGCGGCTTCAACATGAGCGGCACGGACTCCAAGGCGGGCGGCAGGGATTACCTCGGCCTCTTCCTCCAGGGCAAGTCGATCACCGAGCTGGTGGGGTGAGTTTCGGGGCCTCGGCCCCGTGTCGTGTGCGGTAACCGCCGTTGGCGGCGCGGCGCCGGTGGGTGACGATCCGCGGCCGTTTCCGTTCGCGCGCCGCCTCCGCTAGTACGCCGATTCGTGGCGTCCGCGTGCCGCGAACGCGCGAATCCGCTCCCCCCGCCGCTCCCGGCACGCCTCTCGCAATTCGTCTCCGGTACCCGACGTCCACCCACACCGGAGGCGCGCCGTGTCACGATCCATTCTCTTCGTTCTCGTCGTCTGCTTCACGCTCGGGCCCGCCACCGCGGGGGCCGGTCTCATCTCGCTCACCGTCGTCGGCGGGGCCACGGCCGTCGACGGCACGACTGTCATCGCCGATCCGCTGCTCCAAGAATCGCTGTCGGGCAGCACGCTGACCCAGCTCGGCTCTCCGCTCCTCTTCGATCCCATGGGGCTCGTGGGGCTGACCGTGCGCGTGCAGAACATCTCGGACCAGGAGATCGCCTTCCCGGACTATCTGCCCGGCGTCTCCGTGCTGACGGGCGTGAACGGGATCACCGGGTACTCGTCCAGGCTGAACGTGGCGGCGGGCGGCGCGGGGAAAGCCGGAGGTCCCGGCGCGGAGGGCGCCGTGAGCCGCACGGTGCTGGACATGACGGACTCCCTTTTCGCGGTCTCATCACCGGCGAGCGGGGTGCATGGCGGAGGCGGGGGCGCGGCCACAGGCGTCGCGGACAACGCCATCGGGCTCACCGGAGCTTCGGGCGCGGAGCTGGCGACGGCACTCGCGGCGGTGCACTTGGCGCCGGGAGCGTGGGTCGACATTCCCGATTTCGTGCGGATCACCGCGTTTCAGCGGAGCGTGGATCGGTCGCGGATGGCCATCGGCTTCGACCTGCCCACGTTCACGTTCGGGGGGATCACGGTGACGTGCGGTGCGTGGACAGGGTCGTTCTCCGAGGCGGGAGGCGTCTCGCCGCCGCCGGATCCGGATCCGGTGGCGCTTCCAGAGCCGGACGCGCGCTCGATCTGGCTCGCGGGCCTAGGGGTTTTCGCGCTGTGCGGCCGCCGACTCGTCGCGCGTGACTAGCGCGGCATAGAGCGAGCGGGCGAAAGCGGGAAGGGTGTCGTCGCGCGCGCCCATGACGAGGATCCGATCGCCGGACCGGGTCCCTTCGACCAAGCCGCGCGACGCCTCATCCCGCGAGGGAGCGATCTCGGCCGGGATGCCCTGCTCGCGCATCGAGCGAACCAGATCCTCCGATCGGATCGAGCGGTCCGCCGTGCCGCCGGCGTCGTAGATCGGAGCCAGGAAGAGACGGTCGCCCGGCTTCAGCTCCTCGCGGAACGCGTCGCTCATCTCGGCGGCGAAGAAGCGCGTGGGTCCGTAGCCGTGGGGCTGGTAGTAGACGCGCAGGGCACCCTTCGGCCGGAGGGCGCGGAGCGACGCGCGGATCTTGACCGGGTTGTGCGCGAAGTCGTCGTAGACGTCGATCCCATGGGCGGTGCCGATCCGCTCGAGGCGGCGGCGCACGCCGGCGAAGGTGCCGAGAGCGGCGGCGGCCGACTCGACCGGGATCCCGGCCGCGACGGCGGCGCCGATCGCGAGGAGCGCGTTCTCGACGGTGAGGAGGCCGGGGAAGGGGATGCGCGCGCGGGCGGTTCCCGCGTAGAACTCCACCGCGCCGGAGTCCAGGCGGATCCGGTCGGCGCGGAGTTGCGGCTCCGCCCATGTCGGGCCGGGCATGGCGACGCGAAGCACGTCCAGCTTCGGCGGAAGGGCCACGCGCTCGAGAACGGGGTCGCTCACGTTGAGGACCGCGCGCTCGGCCGTGCCGGCCAGGAGGGACGCGAAGTTTCGGGCCGTCTCGTCGATCTCCTTGTGGTCGCGGCTCAGGTTCGTGAGCGCGGCGATCGCGGGAGTGAATTCGGCCACGCTTCCGTCGCTCTCGTCGGTCTCGACCACGAACCACTCGCCGGCGCCCACGCGCAGGCTGCCGGGAGGCGAGGCGCCGGCAAGCTGGACAGCCGCTCCGCCGCCGAGGAACGAGGGATCGTATCCGGCGGTCACGAAGATGTGCGCGGTCATGGCGGTGACCGTGGACTTGCCGCTGGTGCCCGCGATGGCCACCGTCCGTCGCGAGGCGGCCAGGCGAGCCAGGAACGAGCCGCGCCGCACGCGCGGGACGTCGAGGGTCGTGGCCCGGGCGAAATCGGGGCTCCCGGTCTCGATCGCGGTGGAGTGGACGAAGGCGGTGAGGTTCTCCACCACGCCCGTACCGTCCTGGGGGAGAAGGGTGACGCCGGCCCGGCGCAGCTCTTCGAAGACGTGGAGCGCGACGCCGCGGTCGTAGTTCCGGTCCGAGCCGGTGACGGTCGCGCCCAGGGAGAGCGCGAGCGTGGCGAGCGGCGCCATGCCGCTGCCTCCGACGCCGGAGAAGTGATAGCGATGCCCGGTCAACGGCCGTTCGTGGCCGCCGCCGGGCGAAAAGTTGGGATCAGTCATCGGCACCTCGCGCAGTCTGGCCGTTGACGAGGCACAGGACCAAGGGTAATCTAATGGGCCGCAAAGTTATCTCGATTGGCCGCGACGTGGGGCTGTAGCTCAGTTGGGAGAGCGCTTGACTGGCAGTCAAGAGGTAGCGGGTTCGAACCCCGCCAGCTCCACCACTTAATCCCAAAGATCTAACTAGGGCGCCTGAGCGGCTTCCGTGACGTTGCTCCGCCACGCGACGGCCGCCTTCAACGCCAGATCCGCCTCCGCGAACGAAACCCCGTTTCTCGCCGTCATCCCCACCCAGTTATCCCGCAAGGAGTCGATCAGGTACGCATTCGAGCGCTGGAACGTGATCCACGAAGGGTTGCCGCGCGGACCCGAGGCGAGGAGATGGGCGAGGCTGTCGGCGCGGGTGAAGAGAGCCAGCAGCGTGTCGGCGAATGCCTCTTCGTCGATGCGGCCGTCGGCGAGGCGCTCGCGCGCATCGGCCAGCTCCGCGCAGATGAGTCGGAATTCGTGGAGGGCGGATTGGGGCGGGTGCGTCATCGGTCCCGCCGGGGCACTCGCAGGCCAGGCGCCGAGCAGTGTCAGCGCCACCCCCAGAACGATGCCGCAAATCGCACCGCGTGAACGCGCGTCAGGCGTCCGGCCACGTCCCATTTCGCCATCCTTTCAGGAGGCCCCCGGCCTCACCCTGAAAGATCGGCAATGCGCCGGACCAACTTAATGGGCGAAATGTTGCTGGACGCGGTGTTTGCATTCACCACGGGGCGTGCGGAACGCCCGCCGCGTTGACGGCGCTCCGGCTCTCTGGTATCCTCAGGAAAATGCGCCCTATCTCGAATCTCCTTGCCCAGAAACGACTTTGGGGACTGGCGGGTGCGGCTTTCGCCGCCCTCCTGACCCTGACCCCCGGCACGCCGACCGCCCAGTCGGAGGAGCCCGAGCGGTCCATGCCCGAGCTGCCGCAGCGCCCCCGTGTCCCGATCCACGACCCCGGGCTCCCGATCCAGCGGAAGGTCCTGAAGAACGGGGTGATCCTCCTGGTGCAGGAGCAGCGAACCAGCGAGGACGTCGCGGCGATGGTCGCCCTCCGCATGGGGACGCTCTACGAGGATGACCGGACGGCGGGGCTGAGCCAGGTGCTCATGACCTCCCTCACGGCCGGAACCAAGAAACTCCCGCCCGCCGAGCTGGCCGTCCACCTCCTGGCGCGCAAGGTGACGCTGGAGTCCGGAGCGAGCGCGGATTACGGCCAGGTGGGCCTGCGGACGCTTCGCGGGGACGCGCCCGAGGCGCTGGAGCTTCTCGCGCAGATCGTCCTCTCCCCCTCGTTCCCGGACACGGCCGTGGAGAGCGCTCGCAGCGCGTTCCTGGCCAAGGCGGCGGACGACGTGGAGAGCCCGATGCCCGCCACCTATTCCACCTTCCTCTCCGCGCTCTATCGGGGAAGCCCGCTGGCCCGGCCGCCCCACGGCACCGTGCAGGCGCTCTCCGAGGCGCGACGTTCGGACATCCTCGCCCTCTATTCGCGGTTCTTCGTAGGCGGGAACATGGCCGTTTCGGTCGTGGGGAACGTGGACGGGAAGAAGACCATGGCCCAGCTCGAGAAGCTGTTCCAGGCCGCGCCGGCCGGCGCGCCACCCGCGCCGACGCCCGGCGTCCCGGAGCCCTTGGCCGCCGATACGGTGATCTCCGGGGAGAAGCAGATCCTGGCGCAATCACTCGTCTATGGATACCCGGCCCCGGGCTACACCGACGCGGATTACGCAGCTTTCATGATCCTCGACTCGTACCTCCGCTCAGCGGACCGCTCGCCGATCACCTTCTGGATGCCGCAGCGGGACCAGGCCGGGGCGGTGGGAGTCATGTTCCCGTCCTACCCGCGGCGCTCTTCGATGGCCGTGCACCTGGGCACGCAGCCCGCCAAGTACGCGGCCGCGCGCGACACCGTCGCGGCGGTGCTCGGACGGCTGAAGACCGAGCCGCTCGACGCCGGAGAGTGGGGCGTCCACGTGAAGCGCGTGCAGAGCGCCTATTTCTGGAAGCAGAACGATCCGGTCATCCGCGCGCGCAATCTGTCGCGCTGGGAGATCCAGGGTGTGACCGTTGAGTATCCGCGCCAGTTCGAGACGGCGCTTCTCAAGCTGAAGCCGGAGGACGTCCGCGACGCCGCGGCCCGGTGGTTCACGCACGCCGCCGAAGTCACGCTGAAGCCAGCCGGGAACGACGGACAGCCGTAGGCGCGCTTCGGCGCGCGGGGAAGGGAGGCCGGGGTGGACGATGTGGCGGGCCTGCTCCTTCTCATCCCGCCGCTCCTTTTCGCCCTGACCGTCCACGAGTACAGCCACGCGCTGGTCGCCACGAAGCTTGGCGACCCCACGGCGCGCGATCTCGGCCGGCTGACCCTCAACCCAATCGCCCATCTCGACCCGATCGGAACGATTCTCCTGTTCCTCCCGCCGCATTTCGGCTGGGCGAAGCCGGTCCCGGTCGACACCCGCTATCTGGCCCACCCCCGCCGCGACATGATGTGGATCGCGCTCGCGGGGCCGGTGTCGAACGTGATCCTCGCGGCGCTCTTCGGAACGCTCTTGCGCGTGATGGCCCCGAACCCGTATCTGTCCGGTAGCCCGGTGGGCGTGGCGTTGATCCAGATGACCGCCGGCAGCGTGTTCCTGAATCTCAATCTGGCGGTGTTCAACATGATCCCCATCTTCCCCCT
>JBKJXM010000123.1:0-4449 GCA_046716305.1 Candidatus Eiseniibacteriota bacterium | reverse complement strand
AAAGTGCTCGACCCGGGGCCCGCCCGTCACGTTCCCTCGCGCGAGGCCGCATCTCCTCAGGTCGGCTTCACAGTGAGCGCGCCGCGCTACCTCCCGGAGGGCCTCGCTGTCGACAGCGTCTTCGTGGCAGGGGAGGGAGCGACGAGGCTCTCGGTGAGCGAGACGAAGCTGCGCTCCCTGCTCGACAAGCTCGATTTGAGGGAGGTCAAGGTGCCCTCCGGGCTGGACGGACACTGGATCGAGGTGCGGAAACCGCCCGTCGTGTTCCAGAAGTTCACCTCGAAGAACCGCCGCGCCGTGCTTGTGCAGGCGCGTAGCCCCGAGGTTTCGGTGCCCGCGGGCTGGAACGTAGAGCAGCTCGCCGAGATCGGCCTTCGTGTCCTGGGGCTCGACGCCGGAGAGGCGCGGCGGATCGCGCGCGCCACGGACTGGCGAAGCACGCTTCTCGTCCCGGTCCCGATGAACGCGAGCAACTTCCGTCAGGTGACCGTGCACGGACAGCCGGCCCTGCTGATCAAGACGACGGAGGCGCGGGCGGGCGACGGGCGCCTCCACCGAATCCTAATGTGGACCGAGGGAGATCGAGTCTTCTGCCTCCAGGGCAATCTCTCGGATGGTGATCTCATGCAGATGGCGGAGTCGGTCTCCTAGCGCCGGCGTGACCGAGAACGTTATCGAGACGCACGGACTGCGGAAGCAGTTCGGCGCGAAGACCGCGGTGGAGAACCTCTCCCTGGCCGTGCGCCGGGGAGAGGTCTTCGGATTTCTCGGCCCGAACGGGGCGGGGAAGACCACCGCGATCAAGATGCTCCTCGCGCTCGTCGCGCCAACGGCCGGTTCCGGGCGTCTCCTCGGCGCACCGCTCGGCCACCGCGGCACCCGCGCGCGGCTGGGATTCCTCCCGGAGCATTTCCGCTTTCAGGACTGGCTCACCGGCCGGGAGCTTCTCCACCTTCACGCGCGGCTCCTGGGGCTGACCGCGACCGACGGAAGGGTACGCGCCGACACGCTGCTTGCCTGCGTGGATCTCCTGGATGCCGCGGATCGACTGATTCGAACCTACTCGAAGGGAATGATGCAGCGCGTCGGCCTGGCCCAGGCTCTCCTCGGCGATCCGGAGATCGTTTTTCTCGACGAGCCTACTTCGGGACTCGATCCGCTTGGCCGGTTGCTCGTGCGGGATGTCATACGCACGCTTCGGGATCGCGGAACGACGGTCTTCCTGAACTCGCACCTCCTCGGAGAAGTGGAGGCGACCTGCAGCCGCGTCGTCTTTGTCAAGGAGGGGCGCGTGATCCACGACATGCGCGTCGGCGAGGCCGCGGGCGGTCTCGAGGTTGAAATCCGATCCGGAACCTTGACGGGCGAGGTCCGGACCGCGATCGCGCGTCTGGCACGGGTGCTGGATGACGGCGCGTCGTCCCCGGACGAGTCCGGCGACTCCCGCGCGAGGCTGCGCCTCTCCGTCGAGGTTGAGGATCGGATCCCCGAGATCACCCGAACGTTGGTGGAGCGCGGAATCCCGGTCTACGAGATCCGAGTCCAGCGCAAGTCCCTCGAGACGTGGTTCCTCGACGTGATGGGCGAGGACCAGAGGCCGGGATGACCTCCTCGCGCGATCCCTCGACGAGAACCCGGTGAGCGCCGCGGGCGGATTCGGAACGATCGCGCGCCTCACCCTTCACGAGGCGCTGCGCCGGCGCATCCTGACGGCGGCGCTGATCGCGGGCGCAGCGTTCCTGGCGCTCTACGGCCTGGGGCTTCATCTCATGCTGCGGGAGGCGGCGACGAAGGAGAACATGACCCTGATCGAGCGGCGCGTCTTCCTCAACATCATGACGCTCGCGGCGCTCTACGCGACGAACCTCCTCACGGTCATGACCGCGGTACTCCTCCCAGTCGACACGCTCTCGGGGGAGATCTCCTCGGGAGTCATTCAGACGCTCGCCGTGCGGCCGATCCGCCGCCGCGACATCGTGCTCGGCAAGTGGCTCGGCCACTGGATCGTGATGTGCGGGTACTTCCTGCTCCTCGCGGGCGGCGTGCTCGCCATCACGGCCGCGCTCGCGCACTTCACGCCTCCTGGGATCGCGCTCGGGCTGCCCATCGTGCTCCTGGGAGGGACCGTGCTCCTGACGCTCTCGATTGCTGGCGGCGCGCGCCTCAGCACCGTCACAAACGGGATGCTCGCGTTCGGTCTCTTCGGGCTCGCGTTCATCGGGAATTGGGTGGAGCAGATCGGCACGATGGCGGGGAACGACGCGGCACGTCAGGTCGGCACGGCGGCGAGCCTCATCATGCCGAGCGAGGCGCTCTGGCAGCTTGCCGCCTCCCAGATGCAGCCCTCGATCCTCCGCGATCTGGGGGCGTCCCCCTTTTCGCCCGTCTCCGTGCCGACCACGTGGATGGTCGTGTGGGCGGGAGCCTACATCGTGGCCGCCTTAGCTCTCGGCGTCAGGTGGTTCGGTCGCCGAGCGCTGTAAGGCCAGGCAGGAAAAGATCAATCAGGGGTCAAAATCGCAGCGAGAGGCAGCTCAGTCCTCCGTCCATCTTTTGAAACTCGGACATTGCCAGAGGAATCAGGTCGTAGCCGAGCCGGCGAAGCGCGGCCTCGAGCGTTGGGTAGCCGGCTGCGACTATGAGCTGGCCGTTCACTCGAACACAGTTCGCGGCGTACGCCTCGGACGGTTCCACGCAGATGACTTCGTAGTTCTGGAGTGCGGGATGGTGAGCCAGAGGCGGGATCGCGATCATCCGCCCGTCGCCAACGTACGCAATGCCGCTCTTCAGGTGGAGAATGCCCTCGACAGCTCGAATATCCACGAATGCGGAGGTGTGACCCTCCTCGGCCAGCAGGGCCGCCAGCTCGTGTGCGCCTTGCTCACTCGTGCGATGCGAGACGCCGATGATGAAGTGGCCATCCGCTTCGCAGACGTCACCACCGTCGAGCGTGCTGGAATCCGACATCGACGTGATTTGAGTATAGTGGACCGATAGAGGTGGGCGGATCGCCGACACCTCCCCGGTGCGACTCGCCGCTCCGGGACGAGTGAGTATTGCTCGGGAAGGTGTGAGGATGGCCGTGTCCTCCACGAAGGTGGAGTCGGGGTGGCGGGGGTCTTCCTCGAGATGCGTGACCGCCAAGCCACAGGACTCGAGAGCCTCGCAATAGGCTGCATGCTGCTTCAAGGCCCGATCGTGGTCGGGAATACCGAGGTCTACCGTCGTGAGCCCATCGGAGAAATTCGAGCTCGGAGGACGAACCAGGGCGCGTCGGAGCACCTACCCGCGGGCGGGGCAGAGTATCTGAGTCACGGGGCGCCCATCGATCGGCTGGGGCACCACGATTCCGAGCAACATGCAAATCGTGGCGAAGGTGTCCTCGGTCCGAATCTCGAGGTCTCCGTTCCTCGTGAGATCGGCCTCGCGACATATGCCGGGCCCCGCGATGATCCACGGAATGGTGCGGCTCCGAGGGTCGTCCGGACCGTGGGATTGTCCCGCGCCGCCGTGGTCCGCGGTGACGAGGACGACCGTGGAATCGAGAACGCGCCTTCTACGGAGCGCCTCGAGGAATCGCCCGATGCAGCGATCCGCAGCCGCGATTGCCGCGAGCTGAGCTTTCGAGCTCCAACCCTCGGCGTGCCCTACCTTATCCACTCGCGGCAAGTGTACGAAGAGGACTTGGGGCGCGTGGAGATCGATCCACCGTGTCACTGTGTCGGCCACGGCGTCATCGGTGATGACTGCCTCCGTCGGAACGAACGACCAATTCAGGGATCCAGGTTTCGCCAACGCCGAGAACTTCGCCTTTCCCGCGACCATGGCCGTGGTGTAGCCAGCCTGCCGGGCCAATTCGAAGAGCGTCGGCCGCGACGGATAGACGGGACGAAGAAGCGGAAGATCCGAATTCCACTCGATGCCGTGCTTCGATGGCACGACACCCGTGAGCATGGAGGTATGCGAGGGAAGAGTGACGGCCGCGGCAGTCGTCCGTGCCCACATGCTGAAGGATCCCCGGTCCATCAAGCCGCGGAGCACCGGCGTCTTCGCACGCAGAAGAAGGTCAGGGCGCAGGCCATCGATGCTGATGAGCAGGACGCGGAAAGGCCCCGGAACAGGTCGCGCCGGCGCAGCGGACGTTGTTGCGGGAGAGAGGACCGTGAGGGCAAGAGCCAGGACACACGAGCTATGCAGCCACATTGTCCTGACCCCCCTTGCCTCCCGATGCTGCGCGTGCCATCGTTGCCGCCGGAGCGTCGACGGTTGAGACTGGGGAATATGAAGTCTTCAGGGCGATTCTCAAACCAAGATTTTAGATGCTCGCGAGGGGGGCGAAATGGGCTGGAAGGGAAGCTGGCCGGTGACGCGAAGCTGATTCGGCCCTCGGACCAAGCCCGCCGGCCGCGATGAAGGCGATCGTCTATCACAGGTACGGCTCACCGGATG
>JBKJXM010000122.1:0-9888 GCA_046716305.1 Candidatus Eiseniibacteriota bacterium | reverse complement strand
GCCTTCGAGATGAAGACGACCTTGCTGTCGCCCCCGGGCCGCACATGGAATACGGCGGCATTCGCGACGTCCGGTGCCGCGGCGCAAAGCGCCACGATGCCCAGGACGATGACGAGCCTGCGCTCAGTAGAGCAGATGGAGCTGCAGCAACGTCTCGGTGAAGTCGCGGCCCGACAACGTCTGGCCGTTTTAATATGCCGTTCGACGCACCTGCGCCTCGAGCGTGACGTACGACTGGGGCATGATGAAGACGCCTCCGCCCCACCGCGAGCGGGCGCCGGTAGCAAGATCTCGATCTGGATCATAGAAGTCGTAGGTGGCCTTCAGCTCCAGCCCCTGGCGGAGCACGACCGTCGCCTCGTGGGAAGTCACCAGCCCCTCGACGGCATCGCCGCCCGCGGGCTCTTCCCGGAAGAGATCCGCCTCGCCCAGCCAAGTGAAGCGGTTCCACGTGAGATACGAGTATACCCCCCGCGTGTCGAAGTCGCGCAACTCTCCCGGATGGTGGTATCCCGACACTCCGAGCGCTGCTCCCACGGGCCCCACGCGGGCGCGGTAGATCGCGTTGACCACCCCCGCCGCCTTGGTGTCCGTGTCGAAGGGGACACCGCGGCTCCCGTTCACGATTCCGACCTGAACGTCGAGGGTCCCCTTGGAAAAGCCCGCCTCCAGTCCGACGTCGCTGTTCCCGGGCGGCATGAAGCCAAGATCGGCGCGCACGTACATGGTGTGGTCGTCGAATTTCCATCCGTACGAGGGGATGAAACGGCCCGCCTTCACATAGAGGGTCGGGAATAAGTAGCCGAGGCCGAACATCTCGTAGTTCGCCGACTGGCCGCGGTCATAGTAGAGAGTCACCTTGGGGTCGAGCTGGAAGGCGAAGTAGAGATCGGCCTGCATCTGGAAGAAGTTCAGATGGCTCTGGGGCACGTCCGCCCCGACGTAGAACTCGCGGAAGTCGGCGCCGATCTGGATGAGATTCCCCAGCTTCTCCTCGACCGCCTCCACCGCCGCGGGCCTATTCCTGAGCCAGGCAATCTCCTCGGGGATCAATTTTCGAGTCGCGTAGGTAGTGCGGAGGCCGCCGCCCGAGGGATTCACGTGGCAGAGGGCGCACTTCTGCTCGTAGCGCGCGGTGTAACGCGGCAGAGCCGCGGCGGGATCGGGCGCCAAGATCGAGAACCCCACTCCCACAACCACCGTCGCGTTCCAGACGCTTCGTGACATCCGCCCCCCTAGTTGTTCCGCGCCCCTTCGAGAATCCAGTTTCGGATCACGCCCAGGTGTGGCTCCGGAAGTCCGTTGGTGCCCTGAGGCATCGCCGCCCCGTACTGGCCCGAATTCGAGAGCTTCCCATATAGCGTGGAATGCGCCGTGTCGAACGGCACGACGATCTTGGCTGGAGCGGGGTAGGCACTGTTTGTCTGAGTGAGCCCCTCGTAGGTCTGAATCGGGAAGGCGTGACAGCCCAGGCAAAACCCCTCAAGGATCGGCTGCACGTCGTTGACGAACGACACGGTCGTCGCGAATCCCGTCATGCGCACGTCGGCGAGCCCCGGCCCTATCGAGACGCCGCACGGGTGGGCACCTCCGGACTGGGGCTCGAATGAGACCGTCACCGTGATCGAGGCGGCAGGCGCGAGGGTGGCGGGCCCGCCTCCCGAAATGATCGTGAAGTCACCGCAGCCCGATACCACGTTCACGAGAAGCGGTGCCGTGCCGACGCTGAAGATCTGGAACGATCGGATCGCGGTATCGCCGACCCGAATCATTCCGAAATCAAGCGAGTCCGGGACCGAGACCCCGGCTGCTCCGACCGGCTGGAGCGCTCCCACCCCGACGATCGACACGCTGGGGGTATTCGGTCCCAGGTCGAGCGAGCATGGGAACGTGTTCACACTGCTCGGCGTGAACCGGAGCACCAGCGTCAGCGACCCGCCGGGCGGGATCGAGAACGATCCCCCGCCCGCCTCCAACCGGTATTCGGAGCAGGCGACCGAGGCCGTGCCGGTGAGGTCGGCCGTGCCCGTATTGATGAGCGTGACGCTGCGAAGTGCAGAATCGCTGAGAGCGACGGTGCCGAAGTCGAGGGAGGTCGCCGACAACTGAGGCGAAGCGGACCGCCGCGGAGGAGTACCCAGGTCGGAGCATCCCGCGAGGACGGTCGCGAGACCCGCGACCAGCAGGAGTACCCAGGAACACGTTCGCCAGGCAGAGGCACAATTTCGAGGGAGCATGGCGGTCGAAAGTATTGCAGAAGGGCCCTCGTCCGTCCCTACCTACTTGCGCTCCAGGGAGTCCGCTTTCCGCCGGTCGGCGAGTGCCCTTTCCTGATCCCCCAGCTTCTCGTACGCGAGAGCGCGGTTGGAGTAGGCGTTCCATGACCGCGGATCCAGCTCGATCGCGCGCGTGAAGTCCACCACCGCCCCGGCCGTGTCTCCCCTCTTCATGCGGATCGCTCCGCGGTCGTTCCAAGCGCGCACGTCCCGAGGCTCCAGATCGATCGCGCGGCCCAGGGCCACGACCGCGGAATCCTCGCTCCCCAACCTCGCCAACACCACGGCCTGGTTGTACCAGTTGCTCGCGATGCGCGGATTCATGGCGAGAGCCTGGTCGTAGTCGCGGCGGGCTTCCTCCAGGCGGCCGGCTCGCCGGTAGTAGTTCCCGCGATTGGTGTAGGCCGCCACGATTTGACCCGGATGCTTCCGGATCGCGTCGGTCCAGAAGGTCTCGGGGTCGTGCCACACCTCGGAGCGCTTCCATGTCTGCGCCAGGGAGAGCGGCGCGAGGAGCAGGAGATAGGCAGCGAGCACCATCCTCCAGGGCGCCCCTTTCCCCGAGCCCCGCTCATCCAGCCACCACGACAGCGCGAAGAAGAGCCCGATGTAGGGCAGGTACGTGTAGCGCTCGGCCATGACGGCCGTCCCGACGGTGACGAGCTGGAGCACGAGGACGATGTTGATGAAGAAGAACGCCACCCCGAACAGCACCGGCCGGTTTCGGCGGAAGAGATAGACCAGCACCGGGAGCGCGATCGCCACGGCCGCCAGCGACAGGGCAAACTGGGGCGGAAGCGCGGCTCCGCTCGGCGGATACGGGTAGATGGCGGAGAGACCGACCGGGACGAGCATCTTGGCCACATACATCACCGTCCCGTACGCGGCGAACATCGCCCGCCCGGGCAGGCTCCACGCGTCGGGCGCCTCGAGAGCGCCCAGGGAACGCTGGACGCTCAAGGTCAGGATCCCCCCGGCCACGGCCAGCGCCAGGAACGGGATCTTTTCGAGCAATAGACCCAGGCGGAGCGGACGCCGCCGGAAGTAGTCGACCGCGAAGAACGAGAGCGGGAGGACGACCGCGGCGGGCTTGGACGCGAGCGACAGCACCGCGGCCCCGAACGCGATCCCCAGCCACCCGCGGCGCTGAAGGTCCACGTAGCGCAGGTAGGCAATCAGCGCGATCAGGTAGAAAAACGCGTACAGCACGTCCTTCCGCTCGGCGATCCACGCCACCGACTCCACGTGCAGCGGGTGAACGCCAAAGAAAATGGCGGTCACGGCGGTCGTCCAGAACCGGCCCCGCGACAGCGCGCGCACGAAGACGAACACCAGGGCGGTGTTCGCCAGGTGGAGCAGGAGATTGAGCCAGTGATAGGAGATCGGGTCGTACCCCGACAGCCGGTAGTTCAGCGCCAGGGACGCGATCGTGAGCGGGTGCCAGTTGGCGGCGACCTGGGTGGTCATAAGCCCCCCGACGGTCGGGTGCGCGACCAGGGGGTTCAGGGTCACGTAGTAGTTGTCGTCCCAGTTCACATAGCCGTTGCCGAGGCTGGGGACGTAGGCGGCGAAGGTGAGGACCAGGATCGCGCCCAAAGCCAGCCGCCACCGCCCGCGTGAGGGGATCTCGCGGGCCCGATGTGCGCCACCGGGAGCCTTCATTCGCGCCGATTTGGGCATGGAACGGCGAGAATACCAAAGGAGCCGGTAGCCAGGCCGGCACGCCGGCAGCCCTTCGGATAGGGGTCCAGAAGCCCTTTTTGGCCCATTTTGGCACCCCTTGCTCCATTTTTATCTCTCATATTTGCAAAGACATAGCCCCGAAACCTTGCCTCTGGGGCGAAAAGCGGAACCAGGGGTTCCCAAAGGCATCCAAGGGGAGTACCCTTATCCATTCGAATTGCCCAGCACCTACATCTGATTCTTCCGTCGTCCACTCTCCGTCGAGCAGGTACCCCATGCGGCGTTCCCTAATCGCTCCATGTCTATTAATGCTCTGCTCCCTGCTGAACGCCGGTTGCGCGGCCACCCGTCCCTTCGCCCGTGGCGGAGTCGAGGTGTCCAGCGCGTCGCCGGCCCAATCCGCACCCATCGCGTGGCCCGCGAAATTAGGCCCTGATGCCGACGTTCCGATGGTGGCCCCGAAGCCCGAAGCGGCCCCTGTGGCCGGCCCGGTGCTGTTTGGTGGCGCCTCCTTCTATCATCCCAGCCTGAATGGCAATCTGACCGCGAACGGCGAGACCTACACCGATCACGCCCTGACCGCAGCCAGCCTGACGCTCAAGTTCGGCACCCGGGTGCGGGTGACCAATCTGGTGAATCAGAAGAACGTAGTGGTCAGGATCAACGACCGCGGTCCCTACATACGCGGCCGGGTCATCGACCTCACCCGGCGCGCCGCGAACGAGCTGGGATTTGTGCAGCAGGGAGTGACGAAGGTCCGAATCGAAGTGCTCTGATCCGGGGTATGATTATGTGGATATGCCCCGATCGCGACGCGTACTAGCCGCCCTCGCCGCACTGGCCCTGCCACTCCTGGCAGGCCCCTCTCCGGGCGCCACACTGCGCGTGGGACAGGATAAGCTCTACAAGACCGTCCGGGCGGCCGCGGAAGCGGCTCAGCCCGGCGATCTTGTTTTGGTCGACGCCGGCGTCTACCCCGCCGACGTGGCCCGCTGGAAGGCCGACGACGTGACCGTCCGCGCGGTCGGCGGCCGCGCCCATCTCCGGGCGGACGGGGCGCAGGTGGGCGGCAAAGGGATCTGGATCGTCAGCGGGAAGAACTTCACGGCGGAAGGGATCGAGTTCTCGGGAGCGGCCGTCCCGGACAAGAACGGCGCCGGCATCCGCTCGGAGACCGAGGGCTTCCTGGTCCTCCGCGACTGCTATTTCCACGACAACGAGAACGGGATCCTGGGCACCGCGGACTCGATGCTCATCGAGAGCTGCGTCTTCGACCGAAACGGCGCCGGGGACGGCCGGACGCACAACCTGTACGTCTGGGGGCGCTCCTTCACCCTCCGCAACTCGTATACGCACCGCGCCGTGGTCGGTCACAACGTCAAGACGCGGGCCAAGAACAACTACATCCTCTACAACCGGATCTCGGACGAATCCGACGGGACGGCCAGCTACGAGGTGGACGTCCCCGACTGCGGGCGGACGTATCTCATCGGAAACGTCATCGAGCAGGGACCCAGGTCCGAGAACGGCGGCATCGTCTCCTACGGCGCTGAGAGCGGGGAGAACCCGCCGATCCTCTACGTGGTCAACAACACCTTCGTGAACAACCGGGATGACGGGACGTTTCTGCAGCTTCGGGACGGGACCAAGGCGCTGGTCCGGAACAACATCTTCTACGGCCCCGGCACGACTTGGTCCGGCGGGGACGTGGCGGAGGATCACAACTACGTGGAGCCCGACGCCGCCAACGCCGCGCGCTTCTTCGCGCCCGGCGCGTACGACTTCCGCCTGACGCGCCGTTCCCCTCGGACGATCGTGGACGCCGGCGTTCCGCCGGGGATCGCCCCGTCGGGCTTCGACCTCACGCCCTCGTGCGAGTACGTGGCGCCGGCCCGCGGCCGGACCCGCCCCGTGGCGGGCAAGCTCGATATCGGGCTTTCGAGCTCGAGCCCAAGTAGCCGCTTTCCGCCACCCGCCTTCCGCCGCTTCCGCTCGACCGAGGCCGGGGCGATCAGCCCCAGGTGCCGAGGGCGCGGCGGATCAGGATCATCTGCCCGACGTGATAGGCGTTGTGATCGGCCGCGAGCAGAAGCTCGCGGAGATAGGTCTGCCCGTCGCCGTTCGGCACGAGCGCGAAGAGATCGATGGCGGGGTTCCGGGCGAGGTCGCACAGCGCCTGGCGGTCCCGCAAGTGTCCCGCCACGCTCCCCTCCCACTCCGCATCCGAGGCCGGCGCCGGAGAGCGGGGCCAGTATTCGTCCGGCCACTTGGGCTGGTCGTACTTGGGGCTCTGGCAGAAGTCGAGGATGTCGCGCTGCGTGATCCGCAGGTGCTCCAGCATCTGCCAGGGCGAGTGGGGATGCCCTTCCGGCACGGCACCGCGCAGGCGAGGGTCCAGCCCCTCGATCGAGGCCTCGAACGAGACGTGCGCGTCCTCCCATTCGATCAGCTTCGCCACGTGCTCGCGCAGGTTCGCGTCGCGGTCCATCGGACGGGAATGATACACACCCGGACGCCGCGAGGCTTTCTGGATCGGAGCGGGCGAACGGGGTAGTCTCCCCGCATGATAAAATCGCCCGAGGCGGATGCCCCCGGGGTGCCGCGGCCGTGACGAGACGGCGCCACCCGAGCCGGCGAGGGCGCCCCCTCAAAGCGCCGCCCCGAGTCACCCAGAGGTCCCGCCGAACGCTGCCGATCTGGCTGGGTCTTCTGGGACTCGCCGCCGTCACGCTCCTCGCCTACTCTGGGGTTCACGGTCACGCGTTCGTGCGCTGGGACGACCCCACCTACGTGGAGGAGAATCCCCTCGTCCTGGAGCATCAGGTCGGTCCCCTGCTCCGCGCGGAGGTGGCCGGCAACTATCACCCGGTGACGATGCTCTCCCTGGCCGCCAACGCCTCGCACCCCCTCTCCCCGCGCCCGTTCCTCACGACCAACGTGCTGCTCCACGTTCTCAATTCGTGCCTTGTCTTCGGGCTCGCCTACCTGCTCTTACGCCGGCGGATGTTTCCCGCGCTCCTGGTCGGGCTCTTGTTCGCGATCCACCCGATGCACGTCGAGTCGGTCGCGTGGGTTTCGGAGCGGAAGGACGTCCTCTACGCCTGCTTCTTCCTCGCGGCCGCAATCGCCTACTGGCGCTACCTCGAGACCGGCCGGCGCGTCTGGCTGGGCGCTACGTTCGCGCTCTTCGTGCTGTCATGCCTTTCGAAGGCCGTGGCCGTGACGTTCCCGCTGGTCATGGTTCTGCTCGACTACTGGATGGGCCGGAGCCTCCGCGACCGAAAGAGCATTATCGAGAAGGTCCCCTTCCTCGCGGTCTCGCTCCTGATCGCGGCGATCGCCGTCAGCGCGCAGGCGGGCGGGGACTTCCACGGTCTGCTCCTCCGGGGAGGCGAGAGCGCGACGGCGCTTCCGGAGCGGTTCCCGTTCACGGCGTTCCAGCGCGTCGCGTTCCCCGCGTATGGACATCTCGAGTACGTGCGGAAGCTCTTCGTGCCCACGGGTCTCTCCGCCTTCTATCCGTATCCGGCGACCGTGGCCGAGTCCTATCAGCCGAAGTACGTCGTCGCGATCGTCTTCCTCCTGGCCACGCTCGCGCTCTTCGCGTGGAGCCTCCGCCGCTCGCGCGTCGTGGCTTTCGGCCTCGGCTGGTACTTCGCCACCCTCCTCCCCGTCATGCAATGGATCCCGGTCGGGTCGGCCATCATGGCGGATCGCTATACCTATCTTCCCTACAACGGCCTTTTTCTTATACTGGCCGCCGGCGCCGCCGCTCTTGTCGACAAGCGGCCCGCGCTTCGGGTCCCGGTCGTGGCTGCGGCTTGCCTCGCGGCCGCCCTGTTGGTCGTTGGGACCATGCGCCAGGTGGCGACATGGAAGGACACGGACACGCTCTGGACCGGCGTGATCCGGAGCGTTCCGAATTCCGACAAGGCCTACGCCGCCCGCGGCAACTTCCGGGGGCGGAGCGGGCGGGTGCAAGAGGCGATGAGCGACCTGATGATCGCCAGGCGCCTGAATCCACTTCGCGGAGAGGTGTACGAGGACCTTGGGAACGCCTACGGCTCGCTCGGGAACCTGGATTCGGCGATCGTCTTCTTCGACCGGGCCCTGCGCATCGATCCGACGCTGGGCCACACGTACTACAACCGGGCGATCGCCTACCTCCGGGGCGGTCGCGCCAACGAAGCCCTCGCCGACCTGGCCCGGGCGGAGGAGCTGATGCCCGACCAGGCCGCGTCGCTCCACTTCCCCCGCGGGAACGCCTACATGCAGCTCGGGCAGGTGGCGCAGGCGGAGGTGGAATTCCGGGAAGCCGTGCGCCTGGACCCGGGCAACGCCGAGGCCCGCGCGCGGCTCGAGGCTCTCGGCGAGGCTAGATGACGATGCAATGCAGCCGGCAATGCGCTTTAGTCACCACGATGCGGCACCGATTCGATCTCACCCAGACAAGGAGACCCTGATGTCCCAGCTTCTGTCCCAGGTTCGTGCGGTGGTTTGCTTTCTCGTGGCCGCGGCCCTTCTCTCCCTGGCGTCGGCGCCGGCGTTGGCCGACACATCGGCCGGCCTTCGCGGTGGCTTCAGCGCGGACCCCGACCAATTCCTGATCGGCGGGCAGCTGAACTTCTCTGCCGTGGGTGAGAACCTCTACATCGTGCCGAGCGGAGAGGCCGGGTTTGGGGACAACCTGTTCTCACTCTCGTTCAACGGCGATCTCCAGTACCGGTTCGACGTGAGTCGGGGCTCATCCGTGCGCCCGTACGCGGGCGGCGGCCTGTCCCTCTATTACTTCAACGTGGATGGTGGAGGAAGCGACACCAACCTGGGCGTGGCCGTACTGGGCGGGATCTTCTTCGGCAGGATGTCCGGCAATCCAATGTTCCTGGAGCTCAAAGCCGGCCTCACCGACGAAGTGCCGGACTGGAAATTCATCCTCGGAATCAACTTCTAGCCGCGGTACCCGCGTACCGTCGTGCGGTAACCGCCCGCCTGGGCGTATCGAGAAACAACGAAGCCGCCGGGTCTGCGGGCCCGGCGGCTTTTCGCTGGTGCGCGACCCCGCGCTACTACCCGCCCAGACTATTCATGTAGGCGGGCGGGACCTGGGCGCCCCGGCGCGCTGCCTCCTGCGCGTCGGCCAGGGCCCCGGCCTTGTCGCCGACGCCGTTCCTGGCATAGCTCCGGTAGAAGTAGTAGAGGGCCACCCTCGTCTCGTTCGGCGGCGCACGGCGGATCGCCTCGTCGAACGCGGGGATCGCCTCCGCGTGGCGCTTCTGCTCGATCAGCGAATAGCCCAGGGTGCCGTACTGGAGATAGGCGCCGGGACTCTCGGGCGCCAACTCGATCGCCCGCCGGCTGTCGGGGATGGCAGCCTCGTAGTTCCCCAGCTTCACGTAGGCGAGCGCCCGGTTCGCGTACGCGTCCCGCTGATTGGGATTCAGGGCGATCGCCCGCGTGCAGTCGGCGATCGTGCCCGCCGGGTCCCCCATCTCCAGCTTCAGCGCGCCGCGGTTGTTCCACGCGTCCGCGTTGTCGCCTTTCACCTCGATTGACCGGTTCAGCGCTACCAGCGCATCGGGGTAGCGCCTCATCGAGGCGAGGGCGTTCGCCTTGTTGAGCCAAACCTTCGCGTTGTTGGGATTCAGCGCGAGCGCCTGGTCGAAGTCCGCGACCGCCTCGCCGAAGCGCCCCTTCTCGCTGTAGTAGAAGCCGCGATTGTTGTAGGCGTCGGGGATCCGGTGCGGGTATTTGGCGATGGTGTCGTTCCAAAGGGTCTCCGAATTCTGCCAGACGTCACAGCGCTTCCAGGTCGCGTAGGCAGAGACCGGAATCAGGAGAATGAGGATCGCCGCGAGCGCGGCCTTCACGGGGAACCCGCGCGTGAGCCGCTCGCGCGGCTCGTCCAGCCACCACGCCAGCGCCACGAGAA
>JBKJXM010000121.1:0-3603 GCA_046716305.1 Candidatus Eiseniibacteriota bacterium | reverse complement strand
GCAAAGTAGAGAACAACAAACAGAAAACAACCAAGTGCGAGGAGGTCCCGCGTTCGATGCTCTCCGACGGCCAATCTCGAGTGGAGTGCGTGTCGCCGCTCAAGGCAATCTCGTAGGAACGCATACTGCTCGGAGGTCGTCCGAATCGGTTCCAAGCTACGGCGCTCTTCACCCGGCGGCTTCGATGGATTCAACCTTCGGTCTGGCTGATACAGCCCAAGGCGGGCATTCAAGACGCGGTCATGCGGGCTCCTCGATTCTGGGCCGGAGGTTCGGGCGGACGCGCGGCGAAGCGCTACCGCAAGAGCGCCATCTTCCTCGCGAAGGAGCTCGTGCCGATGGTCGCGCGGTAGAGATAGACGCTCGTGCCGAGCGACGCCCCTGAATCGCCGCGGCCGTCCCAGCGGACCTCATGATAGCCGGGATCGAGGTCGCGGGAAACCAACGTGCGCACGAGGCGACCATCGACGGTGTAGACCCGGAGCGTGACCGGAAGCGGAGCGGCGCCCGGCACGGTGAATCCGATCACGGTGACGGGATTGAACGGATTCGGGCGATTCTGACGCAGCGAGGCGCGCGCGGGCGCGCTCGCCGGCCGCGGATCGGCCGCGGTGAGCACCGGGAAGGTGGCGACGCCGGTGTGCCAGTTGTCGTGGCAGAACATCGGCCACGCCATTCCCACCGAGGAGAACGAGCCCGGATAGCGCCAAGCGTAGACCTTCCCGTCCCACCCCGTGAGGAAGATGTCGGAGGCGCCGTCGCCGTCCACGTCCCAGATCGCCGGCGTGGAGCGCGCCTCGGCGCCGATCTCGATCGGGAACCCGCTCACGGGCGTTCCGTTTGCGTGGAACGCGTGGAGTCGCCGGTCCTCGGCGCCGATCAGGACTTCGAGCGCTCCGTCCCCGTCGAGGTCGGCGACGGCCGGCGAGGCCTCGGTCGGAGCGCCGAGCGAGACCGAGCTCCATCCGGCGAGGACGGCGCCGCTCGGGTCGTAGGCGCGGACCGTTCCGTCCCAGCCGCAGACGATCACATGCAGCGTGGGATCGCCGAGGTGCCTTCGCAGCGGCGCCAGCGCCGCCGACGGGACGCGGCCGTTCGCCGGCGTGAGCTCGAGGGGGCGCGGCCACCCGGGCGCTCGGTGCCCCGCGGCGGTCAGGACGTAGACGCTGTCGTTGCCGCACGCCATCGCGATCTCGAGGCCCGGAGACCCGGGGAGCAGATCGCCGATCGCGGGCGAGCTGCTCATGAGCCCTCCCGCGAGGAAGGGCCATCCCGCGAGCGGCGCGCCCTGGCGCAGCACGTGGACCAGACCCGACAAGGTGCCGAAGACGATCTCGCGCAGGCCGTCCCCGTTCACGTCCGCGATCGCCGGGGAGGAAATCACGATGTCCTCAGGGACGAAATAGACGCCGTCAGTCGCGGGATTCGAGTCGCCGTCCCGGATCTCGGCACCGTTCGAGCGCCACGCGTAGAGCCGGGCCGTGTTCGACCCGATCACGATGTCCACCGCGCCGTCGCCGTCCACGTCTCCGATCGCGGGCGAGGACCAGAACGGGGCCGCCTTCTTCGGCCATCCCGGGAGGAGCGAGCCGTTCGATCGGAAGACCGCCACGAGGGAGTCGTTCCAGGACGCCGCGACCACTTCCGGCACGCCGTCCTGGTTCACGTCCGCGGCCGCCGGAGTGGAGGAGATGCCGCCGACAAGGAGATCACTGAAGACGCCCAAGGAGTTCGGGTTCTGGTCCCCGTCGATCCACTCGCTTCCGTCGTGGCGGAAGACGTAGAGCCGATCGGCGCCAGTCACCACTTCCATGCGTCCGTCGCCGTCGAAGTCCGAGAAGCACACGGAGGCCGAGGTGGCGCCTCCGAGAGGCGCCGGCCAACCGGCGATCGCCCGCGGCGTCGTGTAGGCGAGGAGCCACGGAGTGCGCGCGCTCCGGTTGCCGCTCGAATCGACCGATTGCACGGCGAACCAGTAGCGCGTGACCTGCTGGAGTCCCGCGTTCTCGAAGGAGGGGATGCTCCGGATCGGGAGCGGCGACGCTTCCACGGCAGCCGAGGTCGTGTCGTTCCCCGCGCGCAGCACGACATAGCCGAGGAGATCGGCCGCGGAGGCGGCACTCCACTCGATCGTGATCCCCTCGGCGCCCAAGCCCTGGACCGCGAGGCCCGAAGGCGGAGCCGGCGCTACGACGTCGATCGGAAAGGTCCACGCATGTCCGTACGTGTCGGTGATGCGGAGATCGAAGATCCGCCCCGCCGGAGCTTGGTTCGCGTGCACCGCGAGCGTGCCCGTGAGCGCCTGGCCCCCCGGGCCGATGTCGGCCAGCGATCCCGTCGAGGTCGTGATCGAGATGCCGGCGGCCGGATTGACCGCGGCGACGGAGGGGTCGCGCAAGCGACCGGACCCGTCGTTCCCCACCATCCATCGGAACGTCGCGTCCTCGCCCGCCTCCAGAGCTCCGTTCCCGTTCGTGTCGGTCCTCGTCACGTTCGCGAGGAGGAGCGACGCCGCGGTCACTTCGATCTCGGCATCGCTCGTGTCAGCCCGGCCGGCGTCCCGCGCGATCAGTCTCAGCCGCTCGACGCGCGCCGCGTTGGGCGTGGGGAGCGCGCGGACGCGGAGCGAATCCGGGATCGCGGTCTGGGCGCCGGCCGAGAGCGACCCCATGACCGCGGTTCCCTTCTCCACCACGATCCCGGAGGTGATCGCGCTCACGACGAGCGTCACGGCTCCGCTGCTCGCCGCCTGGCCGGTGTTCTTCACGATCCCCGAGAGCGCGAAGCGCTCCCCCGCGCCCACGAGGCCGTCGCCGTCTCCGCCCGCCGCGTCGTTCGGCGCGACCTGGAGCGCCGGGAAGTGCGCCGGGGAGGCGGCCGTCACCGTGAGCGAGTCGAGGAAGGGGCGCGCGTCGCGCCGCGTCACCGCGAGCGAGAACCCGCCCGCCGTGGCCGGATGGAACGGGACCGTGGCCTGCCCGGACGCGTTCGTGAAGACGGCGGTGTAGTCCTCACCGCTCTTCCAGGCGATGACGAGGGCCGACTCGGCCGGAGCGGCGCCGATCGAGACCGAGACCGCGAACGAAGTCGCGCTCAAGGGCACGGACGAAGGACGCGTCACGGCGAACGTCGAAGGAGCGCAGCGCCAGAAGGGAAGACTCGGCGCCCCGAGGAGGAGCGTCTCGAAGTAGGACCAGCGCTCCTGCGTCTCGCTTCGCGCCGCGGGGAGCATCTGGGAGCGCGCGTTCTCCACCGCCTCCCCGAGCGTCGTCCCCGTCGCCGCGTTCGTCCGGAAGAGCTGATCTTGGAGCCGCTCGTTGAACTGCGCGGTGGCTCCGGGCCACGATTCGCGCGTCGCTCCGATGTAGGCCAGGGCTCCTCCACCCGACCGACGGACGAGTCGCTCCCCGACGCAGTCGTAGTCGGCCGCCGCCGAGGAGCAGTCGAGCGAGATCCAGAGCGCCGCCGAGTCGCCGTTCGTGATCGCCGCCAGGTCGGCGAGGGTGGCGCTCTGCGCGCCGAACGAGAGCGCGGATCGCGAGCCGTGCCCCACTTGATAGACGTCGTGGTAGCCGCGGCCGAGCGCCGCGAGCGCGCTCTCCT
>JBKJXM010000120.1:0-2794 GCA_046716305.1 Candidatus Eiseniibacteriota bacterium | reverse complement strand
GCGTCATCCTCCGCCCCCTCGATGGAGCGCACGAGCGCCCGCCGCCCGCCGGCGATGATCCCCTGCACGAGCGTGCGCGGCGTCCCGAAGGTCGGCGGACATTCGGCGGCGTCGAGCACGCCCAGGCGGCCGCTAGTGCCGGCCCCAACGTAGAAAATCCGTCCGCCCTGGAGGAGTCGCTCCACGATGAGATCCACCGCCCGAGAGATCTTGGGGATCTCGCGGCCCACGGCGAGCGGCACGCGGCGGTCCTCCGCGTTCATCAGGCGGAGCACCTGGGGCGTCGAGAGCCGGTCGAGCCGCTTGGAGCGAGGGTTCCGCTGCTCGGTCACAAGCCGCGACAGCTCGCGGAAAATGACCTTGCCGCTTCGGCGGTCGCTCACCGGGCGCGGATCATCCGGCCGTCTTGGCTCACCGTTTTGCCGTTCAAGTCCGTGGCGCGGAGCCGGTAGAAATAGAGCCCCTGGGCCGCGTCGTGCGCCTGCCCGTCGCGCCCGTCCCAGCAGTAGACGTTGAAGCCCGCCTGCCTCGGCATGTCGATCGAGGCGACGCGGCGACCGGCGACCGTGAGGATCAAAAGCTCCACCCTTCGCGCGGCAGCGCTCAGCTCGTATTGGAAGATGGAGCCGCCGCAGCCCGTGCCCTGCATCCGGGGGTCCACCACGGCGACCCCTCGGATCGTGAACTGGTTCGTGGTCTGGAAGGTAACCTGGTCGAAGCCCGCGGTGCGCCCGCCGATCGCGACCTGAAGCAGGTGGCTTCCGGTTGCGAAAGCCCCGGGGGTCGCTATCAGAGCCCACAAGCGCCCCGCTGTATCCAACTGGGTCTTCGTGGAGGGAATGACCACTCCGTCCAGGAGAAGCTCCAGTGAGTCCGCTGACAGTGGAATCGGGGAGGTGACTTCGGCCCGCAAAGTGGCGCCACTTTCCACGAAGACCCCATTCACGATCTCCACTCCGTTCGCAAGATAGCGGATCGGCGTGCGGACCTGGAGCGTGAAGATGCGGAGGCGTCCGTTGATGTCCACGGCCCGGATTTGGAGATCGTAGTTCCCCACGCGCGGCCGGACGTTGGCGGTCAGCGTGGCGAGCCGGCTCGAGTCGCTGTACGCGACCGAGTAGGTCAACGTGTCGACGGGCGTCACCGCGCCGCTCGCCACGTCCTGCTCGGTCAGGTACACCGAGTCGATCCCCACCTCGTCGCGAAGGTCCGCGACCAGGGAGGAACTGGCCGTCGGGGAGTCGGTGGTCAGCGTGTCACTATCGGTGAACGCACTACCCGCCACGGTGACCTGGTAGACCCGGGGGGGCAGCGCGTCCATTCGGAGCATGGGATCGGCGAAGAGATGCTGAGTTCGGTTCATGACCTGCTGAGTGAAGAATCCAGTCATGGCATTCTTCACCTCGGCCTCCAGCATGACCTCACCCAAGATCCACCGCGCTTGCGCTGGCTCTCCGGGAGGAGGCGGAGGCGTCGGCGGCGTGGAATAGAACGACTCCGCGACGAACCGGTTGTACTGAGAATTCGTCTGAAGGAATTCGTACGCACTGCTTCCGAACGTCCCCACAGCTCCCCGATTCGGGAGCAGGATCCACTTCTCGCAGATTGCATACGTGCTGTCCACCGTGCTGCTTCCCGTCATGGGACCGTCTGGAAACTGATTTGCATGGCATCCCCAAATCATAACGTAAAAGGGTCTGCCCACGTTTTGAACACGACTGGGATCATTTGGCCCGGTGCAAAATACTGTGTTGCCGCTACACAGGACTTGCTCGTGGGATACGAGATAACGATTGGCGTGTGTCTCCATATTGAGTACGAGTCCACCACGATTGATATCGGAGATGAGCGCATCGTATCCGCCGTCTGTAACCAGCACATTACGTACGGCGTTGCCGTCCTTGCATGCGCCCGAAGCTGGCACGGCGTCGGTATATGTCTTAAGGTTGAAGAAGTCGCTCCGTATATCAACACCGCCAGTGCTTTGTGCGGTGATGTCCGCCATGGTCTGACTGGCGGCCAAGAATTCCGCTTCCTGGGGCTGGAAGCAGTAACCCGATATTCCAAAAAGTGTCGTCGAATATTCGTCATCCGAATAGAGGAGTTGGCGGCCACGCCATGAGTCGGTGGGTTGGAAGACCTCGTACTGGATCACCTTGGACACGAAATCATCAAGCTCTTGGGGTTGGCCCGCCGGAACCCGGCTCAGGATGATGCTTGGCACGAAATCGTTAGGCCCCGGCTCGATCGCATTCAAATTGAGGAAATAGTAGGAATCATGAGCCACCAGTTCTTCGCCCTGTGGTCCTCTTATCGGCTCAAACCGAAGATAGGTCGGCACCCAGTCCGGGGCGCTCATTGAAAGGTGGTGGCGATAATCAAGACTCCCGTCGCCGGCCAGTATTGCGTAGGTAAGACGAGGCGTCCAAGCGAGGTAGGCGTGCCGCAGATATCGGCGCAACGCACGCGCCGATTTCAGCCCGCCATTGAACTCGTCATAGATATCCTCAACGATTGCCACTTCCACGACGTATCCCTGCGAACGACGATATGTGGCGAGGCGAATCGCTTCTGTTACGAACTCTGACGGGCTGATGATAACCGAGCGCGCTGTGTTCGAGGCGCCGAAGGCACTTGGCGAGCGCAGGTCCGAGGGTGTGTCGGCGATGACGCTTGTGCCAGAGATAACCGTTTCACTCCCTGGGACCAGGGCCATGAACCTGCGTTCCCCGGCCGTGGCGTCAGTTCTGAACACGGCTTCGAACGTTCCACCCGCCACCGGACTAATTGAAAC
>JBKJXM010000119.1:0-4791 GCA_046716305.1 Candidatus Eiseniibacteriota bacterium | reverse complement strand
GGAACGCTGACGCGGCTCCCCGGGAGCGGCGGCGCGGCCGACATCCTGTCGCTCGCGCGGCGGAGCGTGATCCTCATGCCTCAGGAGAAGCGGCGCTTCGTGCCGCGTGTCGCCTTCCGCACGTCGCCAGGACGCGGCGACGGGCCGGGCTGGCGGGCGCGCGTGGGACTCCCTCCCGGAGGCCCGAGCGCCATCGTCACGACGCACGCGGTGTTCCGCTTCGACGCGGCGATCGAGGAGGCGTACCTCGCCGAGGTCTACCCCGGCCTCTCGGTGGACCACGTGCTCGCGGGGATGTCGTGGGAGCCGCGGATCGCGCAGCCGATCGGGCTCACGCGGCCGTTCACGGACGAAGAAGTGGACGCGCTGCGCGGCATCGACCCTGCGGGGTTCTGGACGGGGAATCCTGGCTAGCCGGAACACCGCCCTCCGCCTGGCTCCCTGGACAAATCAGCCGCCAGCGCGCATTCTCGGCCCCAGTACACGACAACCCAGGAGGGTGACATGAGACGAGTGATTGCACTCGCAGTGCTGGCGCTTGCAGTGACGACGGGGAGCGCCAAGGCCGGAATCGGCATCGGAGCCTACGGCGGGGTGAGCTATCCGATAAATCAAGACGACGTGAGCCAGGGGTCGCTGTACGGCCTCCGCCTTCCCCTCAAGATAGTCCCCATGGTCACGGTCGAGCCCTATTACCTCACCTCGCATCTGGGCGACGGCGAGGAGACGATCGCCGGCGTCAAATACGCGCGCGAGGGATTCGACCACACGGGATACGGCGTGAACGCGATTCTGGGGATGCCTCTGGGAATGGCGTTTGGCCTTCATCCCTATGCCGGCATCGGCTCGCACAAGCTGGAGCGCGCCGGCTCGCCCGAGATCAAGGAGACGGCCTACAACTTCGGACTGGGGATGGGTCTCAGCGTGATTCCCAAGATCTCGCTCGTGCTTCGCGGCGAGCTGAACATGGTGGTCATCGGCACCGAGTCGCGCAAGTTCGCGAACGCGACGGCCGGCCTCCCCTACAGTCTGACGCCCTGACGCTCCGGCGCGCGAACGCGCGCGCTACTCGCCGAGGCCGTCCGCGCCCAGCGCCCGCATCATCCCGCTGGCTTTGACCAGCGTCTCTTCGTATTCCGCCTCGGGCGTGGAGTCGGCCACGATGCCGCCGCCCGCGTGGAACGAGGCGATGCCATCGCGGGCCACGATGGTGCGGATGGCGATGTTCCAGTCGCAGTCGCCGCGCACGTCCCAGTAGCCGATCGCTCCGGTGTAGACGCCGCGCCGCACGGGCTCCAGCTCGTCGATGATCTCGATGCTCCGGATCTTGGGTGTGCCCGTGATCGAGCCCCCCGGGAAGAGGGCGCGCAGCACTTCCACCGGATGGACGCCGTCGCGCAGCGTGCCCTCCACCCGCGAGACGAAGTGGTGCACGTTGGAGTGCGACGTCACCTCGCACAGGACTGGCACGCTCACGCTCCCCACCTCGCAAACGCGGCCCAGGTCGTTCCGCTCCAGATCGACGATCATGACGTTCTCGGCCCGGTCCTTGGCGCTCGCCATCAGCTCCGCCGCGAGCGCCGCGTCCTCGGCCGGGGTGCGCCCGCGCGAGCGCGTCCCTTTGACCGGCCACGTCTCGATCCGGCGGCCCTGGATGCGGAAGAAACGCTCGGGCGACGAGGAGCAGACGCCCATGTCCGTGTCGCGGATGTAGGCGAGGTACGGCGCCGGCGCCGCCGCGCGCAGAGCGCGGTAGATCGCTGCGGGATCGGCCGCGGGCTCCACCAGGAAACGCTGCGACAGGTTCACCTGGTAGATGTCGCCCGCCGCGATGTGCTCGAGAGCCGTCTCCACCATGCGGCAGTAGGAATCGCGGGTGAAGTTGGCGGCGATGCTCGCGCGCGCGGGCGGCGCGGCGGCGCTGGCCGGCGCGTCCGGTGCGGCGGCCGGGGAGCCTTGCCGCCACGCTTCGATGTGCCGCCACTGCGCGGCAAGCGCCTCGCGCGCGTGCTCCTCCTGGCGGCGTGGATCGCGCTGCGAGAGCCCGGTCGACACCGCCCACGCCTCCCCCGTCGAACGCCGCCACGCCCAGACCACATCGTAAAAACCCAGGGACAGGTCCGGCACCGGCCACTCGCGCCGCGCGCGCGCCGGGTAGCGTTCGACCCAGTCCTTGAAGTCGTACGCGATGAAACCGGCCAGACCGGAGACGAACGGAATCGGGGGCGCGCTTGCAATTTCCACCCGCGGGGGCCACGCGGCCGCGAGATCGGCGAGCGGATCGCTGCCCAGCACGCGGGCTCCGGTGCCCGAGACGAGGTGGAGCGCACCGTCCGACAGAACTAACCGCCACGCGGGATCGAACGCGAGGATCGTCCAGTCGGAGGACTCGCCGCCGTCGCCGGCGCTCTCCAAGAACACCGTCCCCGGGCGGTCCTCGACCGCGGCCAGCGCGCGCATCGGAGTCATCCACTCGGGCAGCGGCCGCACCACGGCCGTCGCGCGGCCCGCCGTGACAGCCTGCTCAGTAGCCATAGTCCCCCGGCTCGGCGGCATGGTGCTCCACGGGGATCAGGGAATGGATACGCTGGTTTCCCACTCGCTTCACGTACTCGTCCAGGCTCCGCACGCCGTCCACCCACTCGGCGCGCCACGCCTCGAATCCCTCCGCGGTCTTGGTGCGCGCGTGGTAATCGGAGTAGGCCTCGTGGTCGCGGCGGTAGTACCCCTGCACCGGCGAGGGGTGCGCGCCCCAGCGCGCCTCGCACTCGGCGGATACCAAGATTCCCGGCACCACGACGCGGTTCGGGTCGCTCCGGATTCGCTCCGGGCTCACGATCTCCTCGGCGGTGACGATGACCGCGCGCGCCGCGCGCGCCGCGTCGGGAGTGATCCCCAGGCTCCCCCACATGATGGCGTTCCCGTGCGGGTCGGCGCGCTGCGCGTGCACGATGGCCACGTCGGGGATGAGCGGCGCCACCGCGAGCACCGGCGCGCCTCCCAGCGGGTTCTCGATGCCGCGCAGGTACGAATTCCGCGCGATCCAGTCGGCGCCGAGCGCGCTCCGCGTGGGAATGAACGGCGCGCCGAGCGCGGCCGCGTGGAGCGCGAGGGCCAACGTGAAATTCGAGAAGTCGACCACCTCGAGCGGCCGCGGAACACCGCGCTCCACGGCCCGCCGGAAGCAGTACGCCGACCCCATCATCACGTTCCCCACCCACGCGGCCATCACGCGGCGCGCGAGCCCGGCCCCGATCAGCTGATCGAAGCAGATGTCCGACACCGGGCCGACGAGCGTGAGGTCGCCGATCTTCGCGCGCATCAGCTCGTGCGTCGCCGCGAAGGGGATCATCTGCTCGAGACAGGTGCCCATCGCGACCGTGGATCCCGGCGGCACGAAGCGGCGGATCGCTTCCGCGAGCGGGAGCACCTTGTCAGCCGCCGGGAAGTGGCCGGGCGCGTCGGTGCGATCGGGAGGGCGCCAGGGCGTGAGGTCGTCCATGCGGACGACCGGGTCGTGCGTCGTCATATGGGGACCATGGGACCGACCGGCGGAATCACGCCTTCTCCGTCTCCGGCGGCGTTTCCTTGACCAGCTTCCTCACCATGAGGAACACGACCAGCGCCACGATCAGGAAATCGAGGACCACTCCAGCGAAATCGCCCACCAGGAACTTCACGTTTCCAACCTCCACGACCGCCTTGCGCCAGTCCCCGGAGGGCACGGCCGCACCGACGATGGGCATGATCAGGTCCGCCACGATCGCGGCTACCAGCTTGGTGACCGCTCCGCCGATGACCACCGCGACGGCCAGGCCCAGCACCCCCTGCTTGATCAGAAATGCCTTGAACTCGCCGACCATTAGACACCTCCCACGTGGATAGGTCCGACGCGCGAGCGTACCCCCGTGTGCTACGCTCCTTCCATTGGAAACGAAGCAGGACCGATGGCCCTTCTCCCAGCTCCGGAACGCGTCGCGCCCCATGCTCCGCTGGATCGACACCATCCTTCCCCGCCGCGCGCTCTTCGACAAGGACCGCCGGCTCTTCCATCTGTTCCTGGGCCGCCTGCTCGCCTCGACCGGCTTCTCCATCGTCATCCCCTTCCTCGCACTCTACCTGCACGGCACGCGGGGCGTTTCGATGAGCGCGGTCGGGATGATCTTCTTCTTCGGAGCCCTCTGCGGCGCCGCGGGGCAGGTAGTGGGCGGCGAGTGGAGCGACAAGAGCGGCCGAAAGCGCGTCCTCGTCACCTGCCAGATCATCCGCGCCGCCGCGTTCGCCGGACTGGGGCTCGCGGTCACGATGCATGCCTCCGTTGTGACGTTCACGCTGCTCACCGGACTGAGCGCGTTCGCCGGGCGCATGTTCGAGCCGCCGTCGGGCGCGATGGTCGCCGACATCACGACTGGCGAGCGCCGCGTGGAGGCGTACGGGATCCTGCGCATCGGCGGGAACCTGGGCTGGGCGCTGGGGCCCGCCATCGGAGGGTTTTTGGCCGCGCTCTCCTACGCATCGCTCTTCTATGTCGCGGCCGCGGTGCTCCTGGGGGCCGGCATCCTGATCGCCCTGACAGTGGAGGAGACCCTTCCGCGCCGCGCCGCGACCGCGGCGGACGCCGGCGAGCCGATCCTCGTGCCCGCCGTGGGACCGATTCTGGCCGAGCGCGGCTTTTCCATCGCCGGCACCATGACCGTGCTCCGCGACCGGCTCTTCCTGCGCTACTGCCTCGTCACGCTCCTCCTGTTCACCGTGATGGGGCAGATGATGTCCACGTTCTCGGTCTACGCC
>JBKJXM010000118.1:0-4297 GCA_046716305.1 Candidatus Eiseniibacteriota bacterium | reverse complement strand
GATCGTGCACCTGGCGGCGCAGGCGTCGGGCGCCCTCTCGCTGGAGCAGCCGGCGGAGACCTATCGCGTGAACGCGCTGGGCGCCTTGAACCTGCTCGAGGCGGTGCGGGCCGCGGACGGCGAGGCGACCGTGCTCCTGGTCGGCTCGGCCGACGTCTACGGCACGGGCGCTCCGGGGACGATGCTCACGGAGCAGGCGCCGCTCCAGCCGCGAAACCCCTACGCCCTGAGCAAGGCCGCGCAGGACATGCTCGGGGAGCTGTACGCCGCCTCCTACGGGCTCCGCGTGATTCGCACGCGCACCTTCTCGCACACGGGGCCGGGGCAGAATCCCCGGTTCGCGGTTGCAGGCTTCGCGCACCAGCTCGCGCGCATCGCCGAGGGGCACGAGCCCGCCGAGGTGCGCGTGGGGAACGTGGACGTGGTGCGGGAATACGGCGACGCGCGCGACGTGGTGCGCGCCTACATGGCCCTGGTGGAGTCGGGGGAGCCGGGGGAAGCCTATAATGTCTGCACCGGCCACGGATATCGCCTGGGAGAGCTGCTCGAGCGGCTCATCCGGGTCTCGGGCGTGCGTGCGACGGTCGCGTCGGACCCGGCCCGCATGCGCGCGCGCGACGCCGATCATCTGGTCGGAGACCCGGAAAAACTCGCGAAGCGCACCGGCTGGTCGCCGGCCATTCCCATCGATCGAACGCTCCTCGACCTCTACCGCGACGCGCGCGAGCGCGTGCGGCGGGAGTCGGGGCGCTAGGAGGCACGGGTGCGGATCGTCGTGGCGGGCACGGGCTACGTGGGCCTCGTCAGCGGAGCCGGCTTCGCCGACTTCGGGAACGAGGTGCTCTGCGTGGACCTGGACGAGCGGAAGATCGACGTCCTCTCGCGCGGGGAGATCCCCTTCTACGAGCCCGGGCTCAAAGACCTGGTCACCCGGAACGTGCGGGAGAGGCGGCTCCGCTTCGGCACGTCGCTGACCGAGGCGGTGGCCTGGGGCGAGGTGATCTTTCTGTGCGTCGGCACGCCGTCGCGCGAGAACGGGGATGCCGACCTCTCGTACGTCCTCGCGGCGGCGCGCACCATCGCGAAGGCGATGCCCTCCTACCGGCTGATCGTCCAGAAGAGCACGGTTCCGGTGGGGACGGCGGACCGCGTGACGAAGTGGATGCGGAAGCACGCGCCGCGGGGGGCCAAGTTCGACGTCGCGTCCAATCCCGAGTTCCTCCGGGAGGGGACGGCCGTCGAGAATTTCATGCGCCCGGACCGCATCGTGATCGGCGCCGACTCGCCGCGCGCGGCGGAGATTTTGCGCGAGGTCTACTCGCCGCTCTACCTGATCGAGACGCCCACGGTCGTCGTGAGCGTCCGGACGGCGGAGCTGATCAAGTACGCGGCGAACGCGTTTCTCGCCACCAAGATCTCGTTCATCAACGAGATCGCGAACCTGTCGGAGGCGCTGGGCGTCGACGTCCACGACGTGGCCCGGGCGATCGGCCTGGACCGCCGCATCGGGTCCAAGTTCCTCCATCCGGGTCCCGGATTCGGCGGGAGCTGCCTCCCCAAGGACACGCGCGCCATGCGGGAGTTCGCCCGCCGCGCCGGCGTGCGCCTGCCGGTGGTGGAGGCCGCGATCGAGACCAACGAGGGGCAGCGGACCCGCGCCATCAAGAAAGTGCTCGCGGCGTTGAAGGGGCGGAAACCGTACACCGTCGCCGTGCTCGGGCTTTCGTACAAGCCCGACACTGACGACCTGCGCGAGGCGCCTTCCCTGGATTTGATCCGCGCGCTCCGGCGGAAGGGCGTGAACGTCCGCGTCTACGATCCGGCCGTGCGCGCCGACGCGGAAGGGCTCCCGAGCGGGCTCCACTTCGCGCAGAACGCCTATGATGCCGTGAAGGGTGCGGACGTGATGGTGCTGGTCACCGAGTGGAACGAATTCCGCCGCCTCGACCTGTCGCGCGTCAAGCGCGCCATGCGGCGGCGCGCCATTGTCGATCTTCGGAACGTCTACGAGCCAGCAGCGGTCCGGCGCCTGGGATTCTCGTACACATCGGTCGGGAGGCCGTCATGAAGCTGATCCACGGCGTGGTCGTGAAGCCGCTCAAGGTGATCGCCGACGAGCGCGGCTATCTCATGGAGATGATGCGCAAGGACGATCCGTTCTTTCAGCGCTTCGGACAGAGCTACGTCTCGGTGGCCTACCCGGGCGTGGTGAAGGGGTGGCACTACCACAAGATCCAGACCGACCACTTCGTGATCGTGAAGGGGATGATGAAGGTGGTGCTGTACGACGACCGCGCCGATTCGCCCACGAAGGGGGAGATCAACGAGTTCTTCATGGGGGAGAAGAATCCCGTCCTGGTCACGATCCCGCCTGGGGTCTGGCACGGCATGAAGGGGATCGGCACCGAGCCGGCGATGCTCGTGAACACGCCGACCGAGCCCTACAACTACGCGACGCCGGACGAGTTCCGCGCGGACCCGCACCAGAACGACATCCCCTACGACTGGTCGCGGAAAGATGGGTAAGGCGCCGAAGCTCGAGCGCGCCCACTTCCTGGTCACGGGGGGCGCGGGCTTCATCGGATCGAATTTCGTCCACCATCTCCACCGCCGCTACCCCGACGCGCGCATCACCGTGCTCGACAAGCTGACCTACGCGGGAAACCTGGCGAATCTCGAGGCGGTGAGGGACGTGCCCGGGTATCGCTTCGTGCGCGGCGACATCTGCGATCCCGGTGTCGTCGCCGGCGCGATGGCGGGCGCGGACGTGGTGGTGAACTTCGCGGCCGAGACCCACGTCGACCGCTCGATCGAGGATGCCTCGAGCTTCGTGCTGACCGACACGTACGGCGTCTACGTGCTCCTGGAAGAGGCGCGCCGGGTCGGCGTGCGCCGCTTCGTCCAGATCTCCACCGACGAGGTCTACGGCGAGATCATGGGCGACGCGGCCAACGAGGAATCGCCGCTCCACGCGCGAAATCCCTACGCCGCTTCGAAGATCGGCGGCGACCGTCTGGCCTACGCCTACGCCGTGACCTACGGCGTCCCCGCCGTGGTCACGCGCTGCAGCAATAACTACGGCCCGTACCAGTACCCCGAGAAGCTCATCCCCCTCTTCGTCACCAACGCGCTCGAGGACAAGCCGCTCCCCGTCTACGGAAGCGGGAAGAACACCCGCGACTGGATCCACGTCGAGGACCATTGCCGCGCGCTCGTCGCCATTCTCGAATCGGACGACGTGGAGGGGGAGACCTTCAACATCGCGGGCGGGAACGAGCGCACGGTGCTCGAGATCACTGGCCTGATCCTGGATCGGCTGAAGAAGCCCGCCAGCCTTCTCCAGCACGTGACCGACCGCCCCGCGCACGACCGCCGCTACGCCATCGACGCGGCGCGCCTCCAGAAGAAGACCGGCTTCCAGCCCAAGGTCGAGTTCAAGAGCGGGATCGAAGCGACGATCGACTGGTACGTGGCGAACCGCCCGTGGTGGGATGCGATCCGCTCGGGCGAGTTCCAGCAGTACTACGCGCGGACCTACGGGTCCCGGTAGCCTCCCGAGACCGCCGAGACCAGGGGAGCCGTGCGCCGGCTGGTCCGCTCCACCGCGATCCTCGGACTGGGCTCTGTCGCGACGGTCATCGCCGCGATCGTGCGCGCGAAAATCCTCGCGGCCCACCTGGGTCCCGAGGGGACCGGCGTCCTCGCGCAGCTCGCCTCGCTGACCGCGGTGCTCGTCCCGCTCGCCACGCTCGGCGTGGGGAACGGGCTGGTGGCCATGATCGCCGAAGCCCGCGCGGCCGGCGACTTCGCGCGGGTGTACGCCCTCACACGTCTGGGAAAGCGGATCGCCTGGGGCGTCGGCGGCGGGATCGCGCTCGCGGCCGCCGTGGCGTCCCCGTGGCTCGCGGCGGGGATCTACCGCGACTCCGGATTCACGTGGGCCGTCCTCCTGGGCGCCGCGGCGGTTCCTCTGTCGGCGGCGGCCTCCATCCACATCTCGATGCTCCAGGGGCACCAGGCCGTGAGCGCCATGGCGAGGCTCAACGTGGCGATCGCCGTCGCGCAGATCGCGAGCATCATCCCGCTCGCCTTCCTGTTCGGCGTGAGGGGCGCCGTGGCGCAGCTCGTGCTGATCACGGCCATCTGGGCCTGGTGGAGCGGGAGGCTCCTGGCGCCTTTCACGCCGCGGACGCCGCGGGTGGGGGCAGCGCGGGCCGGGGGTGTGGGGGTCGGTGGTGCCTCCGCGAGCGCGGCAGCGGCGGGCGCCGACGCGGGCGGACGGCAAGCCCTCATGCGC
>JBKJXM010000117.1:0-3492 GCA_046716305.1 Candidatus Eiseniibacteriota bacterium | reverse complement strand
GCCCCCTGCCCCCGGGCCGCGGCGTGCTGCGCCGCGCGCGCGCCCTCCGGGGCCGGGGGGCGGGCGCCGGAAGACTCGCCCCGCCCGGGCGTGAGGGCCAGATCCAGCCCCAGCGCGGCCAGGACCGCCACCGCGAACTGGAGCAGAACCAGGATCATCACCGGGACGCGAAACTTGTTGAAGTAGGGGACGTACTGATAGAGGAGCTCGTAGAGGGGCTTGACGTGCTTGCCGAAGGAAATCATCAGCGCCACCGCGGCGAGGCCGATCCAGTACGCGCGCGCGGCTCCGCGCGCCCTCCGGGCTCCGTAGAGGGCGAGCGCGAGCGGGATGATCCCCATGTAGTTCGGGTAGTCCGTGAACGGCATCGTCCCCCAGTAGGTGCGCCCCCCGAAGCCGAACATGGAGGGGACGACGAACGTGAGCATCTCCTTGGGGTGGAACGACCACGACGTGGCGTACTCGAAGCCCGCCCCCGAGCCCTCGCCCGCGCTCCGGATCGACAGCTTGGCGTACTCGTGCACGGGGAAGTAGAGGAACGCGCTCATGCCGAAGCCCAGCGCCAGACCGGCGGCCAGCCCTCCCACCGCGCGGGCCGCCTCGGCGCCGCGCTTCGCCCGTGCCGCGGCGATCGCGAGCCATAGCGCGTACAGCCCGAGCGCGAGCCACGAATAGAAGACGATCTGCACGTGCCCGCGGAGGAGCTGGAAGGCGGCCGCGAAGGCGAATCCCGCGAGGGCGAGGAGCGACCCGCGGCGGGCGAAGCGGTCGTAGAGGAGGAAGAGGAGCGGCAGCCACGCGGCCGTCATGATCTGGCTCCCGTGCCCAAACGCACCCACGGCCACTAGATTCGGCGTGAGGGCGAACGCCACCGCGCCGAGGAGGGCCGCGTCCGCGCCCGCGCCCAGCGCGCGGAGGAGCGCGATCATCCCGACCGCGATCAACAGGTAGTGGAAGAGGAGCCACGTCAGATCCGGAAAGTGGAGCGCCGTGTTCAGGAAGCCGAAGACCGGATCGAGCGGGTAGACGTACGGGACGAAGGCCAGGCTCCCGAAGCTGGGCATGCCGAGAAAGTGGTAGGGATTCCAGAGCGCGTAGACGTGCCGCGTGTGGAGCGCGTCCATCGCGACCTTCGAGAAGCCGGCCGGCGCCACCGAATCGGGAGAGAGGAACACCTTCCCGAACACGATCGGGTAGAAGAACGCGAGCACGAGGAACGCCGCCAGCGCGTAGGCCAGGGCCGGCGAGAGCCCGCTCTTCGAGGCGGGGGTCGCGGGGGGCCGGGGATTCTCGGGAGTGGCGCGCGTCACGCGGCGTCCTCCAGACAGATCGACGCGAAGCGCCGCGCGATGGCGTCCCAGTCGTGCCGGCGCGCGAATGCGACCAGATTCGCCGCGTCCGCCGCGTCCGGCGCGGCCAGGAGCAGCTCCCGCGCGCGCGCGATGAAGGCTTCGGGCGTCTCCGCCACGCGCGCGACGCCGCCCCACGACTCCACCTCGTCGGTGAACCGCGTGGTGACGCAGGGGACGCCGGCGGCGGCGTACTCGTAGAGCTTCACCGGGTTCACGGCCTCCGTGAGCGGCGTGCGCCGGAAGGGGATCAGGCCCACGCGAAACGCGCGCACGATCCCGGGGATCTCGTCGTAGGGGCGGGATCCGATCCAGAGCAGATTCGGAAGGTCGCGCGCGGCGCGATCGATCTCGCGCGCCGTCTCCGGATGCGCGGGCCCGACCAGCACGACGCGTGCCTCGGGACAGGCGCGCGCCAGGGACGCGGCCAGCGGCACGTCGAACCAGGAGTGGAGCGAGCCGACGTATCCGAGGACCGGCGCGTCCGGATTCCCGGGAAGCGGCGCCGGGCGCACACGGTCAGGAGCGAAGCGATCCGCCTCGACGCCGTTCCCCACCAGCGCGACCGATCCCGCTCCCGCCGCCGCGGCCAGCCGCTCCAGCGCGCCCGAAGTGACCACCACGCGGTCCGCGGTCCGGAGGAGCCGCTCCCAACGCGGCACCAGACGCGGCGGCACGGGGGCGAAGTGGAGCGGGGCGTCGATCATGTCGTAGACGATCCGATCGGGGCGGAGCGACGTCAAGAAAGGCGCGGCCATGAAATTCTGCACCACGGCGAGCCGCTTCACTCCGGGGCGCCGGCCGTCGAGCCCGCCCGCCAGGATCCGCTGGAGGGCGAAGAGGGCCCCCGTGAGCGGAGCCGTGGAGCCGAACGCGTAGGCCGCGGCGCGAAGGCGCGGAGAGCGCGCGTGAAGCGGGAGAAACGGAAACGAGATCCGCCGCACCCGCGGCGCCACCGGCTCCGGGCGCACGGCGCCCGGACGCCCCAGCGTCCAGGGCTCCACGAAAAGGATTCGGGCGTGGTCCGGGAAACGGGTCGCGAGCTGTTGGGGGCGCTGCCAGAGCGCCGACCAAGGTATGTCACTGAGCCACACGACGTCCCACTCGGGACGCACGGTTGCCTCCTCGATGGCGCACCCCTCAAGGGTACCGGGACGCGCAACGTCAAGTCAAGTCGTAGGATGCGCCGGATCGTTGACCTCCCCGGCGCGACTCCCGTAGGGTCCGCCGAATGGCCCGGCCGCTTCGCGTCGCCCTCGATCTCCGTCCGCTGTCCCTCGAGTCAGGCGGCGGCGTCGCACTTCTGGTCTCCCAGTACGTGGAAGAGCTGTCGGCGCGCGACGTGGAATTCGTGGGCGTCACCGATCGTCCGGTGCCTCCCGGCCATCTCCCCCTGCACGTTCCCACCTGGACCGTCGCCGGCGCGGGCGGCCGGATCCGCTGGGAGTCCTACGCGCTTCCCGGAGTGTTGCGCGGTCTGAATCCGGCTCCCGACCTGTTCCACGCCACCTGGAACCACGGCGTTCCAAAGGGCCTCCCCTTCCCCTCCCTGCTCTCGCTCCATGATCTCATCCCGTGGCGGGCGCCCCGGTTCGTGCCGTGGCCGCGCCCCGCCTTCCTGCATCGGGCACTGTACCGCCGCGCGGTCCGATCGTCCGTCCGCGCGGCCGCGCGGATCGTCACGCTGAGCGAATCTAGCCGCAGGGACATCGAGGGCGCGCTGCCTGAGACCGCGGGCCGGATCGACGTGGTCCCCTGCGCCGTGCCGCGCTGGTTCCAGCCTCCCGCGCCCGAGGCGGTAGCGGCGCGCCACGCGCGCTTCGGCGGGCCCTACTGGCTTTACGTGGGCGGGTTCGATCCCCGGAAGGGGGTGGAGACCCTGGTCGACGCTCTCCTCCTGCTCCGAGGCCGCGACCTGGACCTACCGCCGCTAGTCTTGGCCGGATCCCTGCGCGGCGAGGCGCGCGCGCTCCGGGAGCGCGCGGCCCCGCTGGGACAGGGGATCCAGTTCCCCGGCTTCGTTCCCGACGCGGAGCTGGCGGCGCTCTTCGGCGGCGCCTCCCTCTTCATCTACCCGTCGCGGGCCGAGGGGTTCGGAATCCCGCCTCTTCTCGCCATGGCCGCCGGAGTGCCCGTGGTCGCG
>JBKJXM010000116.1:0-2671 GCA_046716305.1 Candidatus Eiseniibacteriota bacterium | reverse complement strand
GCCGAGTTCCACCTCGCCGTCCTCCGTCCAGACGGCCGGATGCCCCAGGTGGGCGACGCCGACGACGGGCGGCTGCACGTGTTCACCGGCTACGGGACGTGGGACCGCCAGGACGGGAGGCACCTCCTCGCTCCGGCGGCACTCATGTTCGGACGGCCGGAATGGCTCGAGCACGCGGGTCGGGAGGCGCCATGGGAGGCGGCCTGGTGGGGATACGACGTCGACGGCGCGATCCCTGCCTCCCCGCCGCTTCCCGCCGTGTGCCGCCTCTTTCCCGATGCCGGTCTGGCCGTGGTCCGCGAGCGGGGCCACTACCTGCTGGTGACGAACGGGCGCGTGGGGACGAAGGGCATTGGGAACCACAAGCACAACGACCAGCTCGGGTTCGAGTATCACGTGGCCGGAGAGCCCGTGCTCGTGGATGCGGGAACCCTGGCCTATACCGGCGACGCGCTCAGCCGTAACCGGCTGCGCAGCACGGCGTCCCACAACACTCTGCGGGTGGACGGCGAGGAGCAGAACGAGATCCGGCCCGACTGGCTCTTCCGGGTCTTTGAGAAGGCCCACCCCGAGCACCTCCGGTTCGAGACCACGGAGGACTGGGTCGAGTACCACGGACGTCATTCGGGGTACCGTCGGCTCTCACGGCCGGTCACCCACGAGCGCACCCTGCGCTTCCTCCGCCGCCCGGGGGCCCTCCTGCTGCTGGACCGGGTCCTGGGCGAAGGCGATCACGACCTGGCTTGGCACTTCCACTGCGCCCCCGGCCTGGACGTGCGCCGGGTGACGCCGCAGCTCTATCACCTGCAACGGGACGGCGCCCGCTTCTGCCTGTGGGTTCCGCGGGAGCTGGCCGGCCTCGTGGGCGCGGACGTCTACTCCCCCTCCTACGGCGTCGGACGGCCCTGCTTCGCGGTCGAGCTGTCGGCCCGCGTGTCGGTGAAGAAGGAGGCGCGCTTCTTCTTCGCCGTCGGCAGCTCGGCATGGTTCGACGAGGCGGGTGGGGAGGAGGGCCTGGCCGCCCTGGGCGAGGCTCTGGGAGGACGTCCTGCGCTCATGGGCATGGCGTCGTGAGCGCCGCGCCGGTGCGGGACACGGACCGGCGGCGCCGGTCTCTCGTCCGTCCCGGCCGGGAGGCCTTCGCCTTGATCCGCGAGTACCGGCGCGTCCTCTGGGCCACCACGCGGGTCGAGCTGGCCAAGCGCTACGCCGGCTCGGTGCTCGGCGGCGTCTGGGTCGTCCTTCAGCCGACCCTCCTGCTGTCGATCTACCTGTTCACGTACCTCGTGATCTTCCGGATGCGGTTCCCCGGCTTCAGCACGATGGACTACGTGCTCTTCGTGTTCGCCGGCCTCGTCCCCTACCTCGGCTTCATAGAGGCGGCGACCAGCGGCTGCGTGGTGCTCCGGCAAAACCTGCACCTCGTCAAGAACGTGATGCTCCCGATGGAGTTGCTGCCGGTGCGCGCGGTGACGGTCAGCCTCGTCTCCCAGACCGTGAGCCTGGGGGTCCTCCTCCTGCTCCTCCTCTTCCACGGCGACGCCGGATGGCACTGGCTGGCGTTGCCCGTGGTCCTGGTCCTGCAGGTGATGCTCCTCCTGGGGCTGGTCTGGATCCTGTCCGTCGTCTCCTTCGTCCTTCCCGACGTCGCTCCTCTCGTCAACCTGGGCGTGTTCTTCCTCATGTTCGTATCCCCGATCGGATTCCGTCCGGACATGGTGCCGGACGTCCTCCGTCCAGTGCTCCACCTGAACCCGATCTACTACCTGACGGAGGCGTTCCGCTCGGCGCTGCTCTACCGCGGTCCTCCCGATCCCCGGGTCATGGGAGGGTTCGCCGCGCTCTCGATCGTGGTGTTCTTCGCCGGCGCCGCCTTCTTCCGCGAATTCAAGGACGTGCTCGTGGACTATGAGTGAACCCGCTCCATGTGCGGAATAGTCGGGTCGTTCGCGCCCGTCTCCGGCCGCCCCGCCTCCCCGGAGGTCCTGGTCGCCATGCGGGACCGCATGGCCCATCGGGGCCCGGACGGCGCCGGTCTGTGGGAGTCGGCCGATCACCGCTGCCGGCTGGGCCACCGCCGGCTCTCGATCATCGACCTCTCGGAGGCGGCCGCCCAGCCCATGGTCAATGCCGCGGGGACGGTGGCGCTGACCTTCAACGGGGAGATCTACAACCACGCCGAGGTGCGGAAGGAGCTCGAGGCCCGGAGCCGCTACACCTGGCGCACGGACCACTCCGCCACCGAGGTCCTGCTGCACGCGTACGAGGAGTGGGGACTCGACTGCGTCCATCGATTCTTCGGGATATTCGCCTTCGCGGTCTACGACGGCCGCGACCCGGCCCGGCCGGCCCTCCACCTCGTCCGCGACCGCGTGGGAATCAAGCCCCTGTACCTCACGCGCACTCGTGCCGGCGAGTGGCTCTTCGCCTCGGAGATCCGCGGCCTGCTGGCCCATCCCGACGTGTCGCCGGAGATGGATCTCACCGCGTTCTGGCACTACCTGACCTTCATCGTGGCGCCCGCTCCGCTCACGCTCTTCCGGGGGATCTTCAAGATCCCGGCCGGACACCGGGTGACCGTCGACCACGAGGGACGGGCGTGTGCCACCCAGTACTGGGATTGCCGGCCCGCGGCGGAGGAGACCTTCCGCGAGTCCGACCTCTCGGAGGA
>JBKJXM010000115.1:0-3890 GCA_046716305.1 Candidatus Eiseniibacteriota bacterium | reverse complement strand
CCCGGGCCGTGCGCGACATCGTTTCCTGCCGCACGGAGCGGCTCGGCGGACACCTCGACGTGTGTCCGGACGGCGGCTTCTCCCGCAGCTCCTACAATTCCTGCCTTATGGAGAGCGCGCGGTTCTGGGGAGTGCCGACCAGGCCTTGTTCGCACACGCTGGAAGTTCGACAGGTTCTGCAGGCTGATTACTCCCCATAACGATCAGTGGACTCCTGCTCTACGGTGGGGCGGCCATTGCCGGCCCACTTCTGCAGGGAGGACGCCATGATCGAGACCTATTTCTCCGCTCCGAAGACGCGGCGGCGGTTGCGCACCGGACTCAGCGGGCCCTACGTCGAGGCATTTGCGGAGGCGCTCGCGCGTGACGGCTACGCCCCCGCGACCGCGGTGCGGTATGTGCGCGCTGCGGCCCACCTCGGCGTGTTCCTGACCCGGCGACATCGGACGTTCGCCGATCTGCATGACGCGACCGTGGAGGCATTTCGCCGTCACCTCCGCCATTGTCGGTGCCCGGCATCGAATGGGGGACGGATCGGCCACCACGCGCGGTTCGGCGTGAGGCGCTTTCACGCGTACTTGGTCGATCGGGGCCTTTGTCCACGCCCTCCGGCTCTCGATCCGCTACCCGCCCCCGCCCTCATCGCTGACTTCGTGGCCTGGTATCGGACGCATCGGGGCGTCGCGCCGACGACGCTGCGGCTGTACACGCGCGGCGCCACGCTTATGCTCAATGCGCTCGGGACGACCGTCGAGACCTGGACGCCGCAGGCCGTGCGCCGGTTCCTGCTGGATCGGGCCGCCGCCGGCGGCGCGGAAACCACCCAGAAGCTCATCACGGCCGCGCGCGTGTTTCTCCGTTACCTCGCGTTCTGCGGAGTGGCGCGCGCGGACCTTGCGCTCGCGGTCCCGGCGGTCGCCCATTGGCGGCTGGCCTCGCTGCCGCGCAGTCTCTCCGCCGACGAGCTCGAGCGCCTGCTCGCGGCGTGTCAGGGAGAGCGTCCCGCGCGCGTGCGCGACCGCGCCATGGTGTTGCTGTTGGCACGGCTCGGGCTGCGGGCCGGTGATCTGGTTCGGCTGCGGCTCGCGGATATCGACTGGCGCCAGGGCACGGTGCAAGTCATGGGCAAGGGGCGTTACCAGGTCCGCTTGCCGCTGCCGCAGGATGTTGGGGAGGCCGTGGGGCGCTATCTGGCGTGTCGGCCGCGCGGCGGCGAGACGACCGACCGCGTGTTTCTGCGCACCATCGCCCCGTGGGCGCCGGTGCGCTCCAGTGATGCGGTGTCGTCGGTGATCGCGCGGGCCTTGCGGCGGGCCGGCATTGAGGTACCCAGGCCAGGAGCGCACGTGCTGCGCCACACCGCCGCGACCGAAATGCTCCGGCAGGGCGTTTCCCTCGGTCACATTGGCCTGGTGCTGCGCCATCGCAGTCTCGATATGTCGGCGTACTACGCGAAAGTCGACGTCGCCGTACTCCGTCAGGTCGCGCAGCCGTGGCCGGGGAGACGGTCATGAAAACCGCCGTTGACGCCTACGTGGCGCTCCGGCGCGTCGCCGGCTTCGCGCTCAGCAATACCGAGTACCTGCTCCACAGCTTCGCGCGGTTCGCGCACGATCGCCACGAGGCCCACATCCGCACGGCCAGCGTGATTGCCTGGGCCAGTCAGGGGCCCTCGCTGGCGCAGCGGCACCGGCGGTACGAGACCGTGCGGCAGTTTGCGGTGTACGTTCAGCTCGACGATCCCCGGCATGACACACCGCCGCCCCGCTATTTCGGGTATCGCAAGACGCGGCGTCCGCCACGTCTCTACACGCCGGCCGAGATCAACCAGCTGGTGGCCGCCGCTACGCGTCTGCCTCCCTCGGACGCCCTCCGCCCGCAGACGTACGCAGCGCTCATCAGCCTGCTCGCCGCCACGGGCCTGCGGATTTCGGAAGCGCTCGCGTTGACGCTGGCCGACCTCGCCCCCGACGGCTTGCTGATCCGGAAGACCAAGTTTCAGAAGACACGGCTGGTGCCGCTCCATGACACCGCGATCACTGGCTTGGGCGAGTACCTGCGTCACCCTCACCGACGGTCGCTTGGGGGAGACCGGGTCTTCGTATCGGATCACGGTCGGCCGCTGGCCTATCAGACGGTGCATGGGGTCTTTCGTACGCTCGTGCGGGCGACGCGACTCCCGTCGATCGGCGGTCGCGCGCCGACACTCCATGGGCTGCGCCACACCTTTGCGGTGCGCGCGCTGGTGGCGAGCCCCACCGGTCGTCAGCAGGTCGGCCAGGCGATGCGGGCGCTGGCCACCTATCTGGGGCACGTCAGCATCGTGTCCACGTATTGGTACCTGGAGGCCACGCCGGAGTTGCTGACCGACGTCGCGGCCGCGAGCGAGCGTTGGGTGGGGAGAGGCCAGCCATGACCGCGCTCGCCCCGCACATCGAAGCGTTCCTCCGCGAGCACCTGGGGCGCCACCGTGGCGCCAGTCTCCACACGTGCGACTCGTACGCGTACAGCTTTCGGGCGTTGTTCGAGTTCGCCGCCCACCGCGTGAAGACCGCGCCGTGCGCCCTGCGCATCGAGCACCTGGACGCCGCGCTGGTCGGCGCATTTCTGGAGCAGCTCGAGACGACGCGCCACAACGGCGCGGCGACCCGCAACGTCCGCCTCGCGGCGATCCGCTCCTTCTTCCGGTTTCTGCAACACCGCGAACCGGCGGCCCTCGATCAGATTCGCCGCGTCTTGGCCATCCCGTTCAAGCGGCGCGATACCCGACTCGTCCCCTACCTGACCCAGGACGAGGTGCAAGCTCTCGTGAATGCCCCCAGCCCGACGACGCGCCAGGGGATCCGGGATCGCGCCATGCTCCATCTCACCATCTGCGCCGGGCTCCGGGTCTCCGAGCTCACCGGCTTACGGCTCGATGACGTGACCTCGCAGCCGCTGACCATCCGCGTCCGCGGCAAAGGGCGTCGGGAGCGCGCCCTTCCGCTCTGGAAGACGACCACAGCCGCGCTCCGGGCGTGGCTCGCCGTGCGCGGCGACGTGCCGGCGTCGGAAGTGTTTGTGAATGCACGCGGACAGCCGTTGAGTCGCTGGGGCGTGGCGCACGTCCTCAAATGTCACGGGACCCGCGCACGCGGCACGTGTGCGTCGCTCGCGGGCAAGCGGTTGTCGCCCCACGTGCTGCGGCATACCTGCGCCATGATCGTCCTCCAGGCCACGCACGATATCCGAAAGGTCTCCCTCTGGCTCGGACACAGCCAGCTGGCCACGACCGAGATGTATGTCCGCGCGGATCCCAGCGAGAAGCTGGAAGCGATCGAAGCCATCGTGCCGCCCAGCCTCCGGAAGGGGACCTTCCGGCCGACGGACTCGTTGATCGCGTGGCTCAAGGCCTCGCAGTAATGGAGAGCAGAACGGGCGTGACGCCCCGGCCCGCACGCCCGTTCATCCCCGCACTCCCCAAAACCGCGCGCTCTCCATAAGGCAGATAATGGTGAGCTCACCATTACCTGCCGGAACCGGCACTGTCCAAAGTGCCAGAGCCTCGATCAGGCCCGCTGGGTCGCGGCACAGGCGCGGCACCTGCTGCCCGTCCCTACTTCCACGTCGTCTTCACCGTACCCCCGGCGCTCCACCCCCTCTTCCTCACTGACCGCCGCCAGAGCTTCCAGATGCTCTTCGCCGCCGCTTGGGAAGCCCTGAACGATGTCTGCCGGCGACGGCTGGGGGCAACCCCCGCCGCCATTGCCGTCCTGCACACCTGGACACAGACGCTCCGCTTTCATCCCCACGTCCACTGCATCGTCACCGGTGGTGGGCTCAGCCTCGACCGCCAACGCTGGATCGCGTCACGCTCCAACTTCTTCCTTCCCGTGCGTGTCCTCTCAACA
>JBKJXM010000114.1:0-5110 GCA_046716305.1 Candidatus Eiseniibacteriota bacterium | reverse complement strand
CGATCCCTCCACCCACGATGACCACGCGCATGGCGCGGATAGTAGCGTTGGGGCGCGGCAGGCCCTAGTCTGTTCGCGCATGCCCCCCACGAGACGAGTCATGGCGACGCTCGCGACAATCCTCCTGAGCGCGACTGTCGGCGCCGCGCCAGCGCCGCGCGCGCGGCCTACCGCGTCCGCTTCACTCGCATCGCGGCTTGACGCTATTCTGGCCCGCGCTCCCGTGACGGAAGCAGGGCGCCTCGTCGAAGCGCGCTACGAGGGAGTGGTCGAGCTGGAGGCGCATTTCCGGAAGCCGGGCGAGAAGCGGAAGTACCGCTCGCGCCGCCGCTTCCTGGCGGACGGGCACGGCGCTGTGCGCCTCGACTGGACGACTTGGCTCGAAGGGGACACGACCGCGGCGCCGGAAAGCTGGCTCTCGGTGGGTGGAACGCTCCTTCATAGGGACGCCCCGGACGACGCCTGGCGCGAGGTGGGAGTGGATAAGCGCGATCTGGCTCTCGCGCAAGTGCTCGCGGGAGTCCCATGGGCGCTCGCGCGTCAGCTTCGCCGTGGACATCGGCGCGCGCTCGAACCACACGGACGAGTTCGTGGTGTTCTGGTTTCCCAGGCAGCGCGTGGTGTTCGAGACGGAGCAGGGGTGGGTGACGGTGGACGGAAAGTTACGTGCAACGCGGCGAGCGGAGAAATTCATGAAGACGCTGGCCGAGGAAGGAATCGGGCCGGACCGACTCATCCAGTCGTGGCCGATGCGGGGAAATCGGGCGGAGCTATCGCGCGCCGAGCTGGACTCGCTGATCCTCGCGCGGAAGCCCTGAGCGGGGCGCCGCCGCGTCCGGCGCAGCCAGCCCCCTCGCCACAGCCGGCTCCACGATGTCGGCCAGCGCGTCGAGGAACGGCGGAAAGTCGTTCAGCCCCTCGGGGCGGCGGAAATTTGTGATGCCGACCCGCCTCGCCTGATCCCCGTAGAGCATGTCGATCTCGTAGAGCGTCTCGATGTGGTCGGAGACGAACGAGATAGGCACGGCCACCACGTCTTTCACGCCCTCTCTCCCAAGCCGGTCGATCACCTCGTCCGTGTTGGGGCGGATCCACTCCACCGGCCCCACGCGGCTCTGGTAGCCCAGCGTCCACGGGAGATCGGGAAGCCGGGCGCGCACGCCCTCCATGGTGACGCGGATGTGCTCGCAATAGGGATCGCCGTCGTCGATGAAGTGCTTCGGGAGCCCGTGCGGGGTGAAGAGAAGCGTGGGCCGGGAGCCGACGGGGAATGTCTCGAGCGTGGCGAGCACGCGCGCGGCCAGCGCGTCGAGATAGCCGGGATGGTCGTACCAGGATTCCACCCGCGTCAAAGGCAGCCGTGTCCGCCGCCGCTTCATCACGCGCAGAAGCTCCGCGATGCTCGAGCCGGTGCTGGCCTTGGAGTAGTGCGGGTACATGGTCACCGCAACCAGGCGATCGCATCCCAGCGCCTCCAGCCGATCCAGCGCCGCGTCGGTGTCGGGATTCCAGTAGCGCATGGCCATCGCGTACTCCACGTCGTGGCCGCGCGCGCGAAGCCGCTCCACGATCCCTTCCCCCTGCTCCGTGGTCCAGCGGACGAGGGGAGTGCCTCCGCCGATCTTGGCATAGTTCTCCTGCACCTCCCGGGTCCGCTTCATCGCGATCATCCGGCCGATCGCCCACTGCCCGATCGGGCCGCCTGGGAGGCGGATGATCTCGCGGTCGCTGAAGAGCCGGATGAGAAAGGGACGCACCGCGGCGAGCGTGTCGGGCCCGCCCAGGTTCAGGAGCACGATGCCGGTCTTCATGCGTGGGCTCCGGGTCGCTTCATACGGTGCGCGAGAAGATCGGCTTCTTCTCCGCCTCGTTCTTCTTCTGGTAGGCGTCGAACACCATGCAGACATTCCGGACGAACAGCCGCCCCGCTTCGGTCACCTCGATCTCGCGCTCGCTCCGCCGGACGAAGCCGTGCCGCACGGGCCCTTCGTCCAGCTCGCGGAGCGCATCCGCGAAGTACTCGGCGAATCGGATACCGTAGCGCGACTCGATCTGTCCGACATCCAGGTGGAAGTTGCACATCAGCTCCTGAATCACGTCGCGCCGGATCTCGTCGTCCCGGTTCCGCTCGAATCCTCGCTCGATCGGAGGCAGCCCCTGGTCGAGCGCGTCCTTGTAGCGATTCAGCTTCTTGGTGTTCTGCGCGAAAGCGCCTCCCAAATCCCCGATCGCGGAGACGCCGAAGCCGATGTAGTCGCGCGCGGGGTGCGTGGAGTAGCCCATGAAATTCCGGAAGAGCTTCCGCTCGCGTGCGGCCACGGCCAGCGAATCGCCTGGGACCGCGAAATGGTCCATGCCGATCTGCTGGTAGCCCGCGCCCGTGAACAGCTCGTGGGCGATGCCGAAGAGCTGGAGCTTCACGTCGCGCGCCGGGAGATCCTCGAGGCGGATGGCTTTCTGGTGCGCCTTGATCCACGGCACGAACGCGTAGGAGTAGACCGCCACGCGGTCGGGACGAAGCTCCAGCGCCAGCTCGATCGTCTTTCGGAACGACTCGGGCGTCTGGTGCGGGAGTCCGTAGATGAAGTCGAAATTGATCGACTCGAAGCCCAGCTCCCGCATGTACAGGTGGAGATCGCGGGTCTGGTTGAACGTCTGGTAGCGGTTCACCGCTTCCTGGACATCGGAATCGAAATCCTGAACGCCCATCGAGATCCGGTTGAAGCCCAATTCGCGGAGCAGCTCCGCTTGCCGCCGCGTGGTGACGCGGGGATCCACCTCGATCGCGATCTCGGCGTCGGGAGCGAAGGTGAAGCGCTTCGCGATCATCTCCCACACGCGCTTCATCTGCTCGGGCGTGAGATAGGTGGGCGTCCCGCCTCCCCAGTGGTACTGCACCAGCCGCGTGCGCTTCCCCAGGTGGTCCGCCACCATGTTGACCTCGCGCTCCAGATCGTCCAGGTAGGCGTCGGCCACGCCCGGCTTCTGCGTGATGATCACGTTGCACCCGCAGAAGCTGCAGCGCTCCCGGCAGAAGGGGAGATGGACGTAGAGCGAGAGAGGCTCGTCGGGAGTCGCGGCGGCCTGGTCGAGCTTCGCCAGGTAGCGCTTCGCGTCGAAGCCCTCGTGGAACTCGACCGCGGTGGGATACGAGGTGTAGCGCGGCCCCGGCCGGTCGTACTTGGCCAACAGCTCCGCCGTGATCCGCGCGGGCGCGGGATGCTCGCTCACGGAAGCCCCACGGCGGGCGATCGGAAGCGCCGGACCGTCTGCACGAGCAGCGCCACGTGCTCGACCGGCGTCTCCGGCCAGATGCCGTGGCCGAGGTTGAAAATGAAGCCGGGCCGCCCCGCGTTCTCCCGGAGGATCGCCTCGGACTGGACGACGATCTCCTCGGGCGGGCCCACGAGCACGGCGGGGTCGAGATTTCCCTGCACGCCGTGGCTCCCGCCCAGGATGGCGCGCGCCTGCCGCACCGAGACGCGATAGTCCAGTCCGTAGACGCCGGCGCGGACGGAGCGCAGGGCCTCCAGGTGGCCGACGGATGGGGCCATCGCGAAGTAGATGGTGGGCATCGACGGCGGCAGCTCGGCCAGCACCCGCGCCGCCGAAGCCGCGGCCGTGCGGCGGAACTCGTCGGGGGGGAGCACGCCCGCCTGCGTGTCGAAGAGCATCACCGCATCCACGCCGGCCGCGATCTGGGCCTTCAGATAGTCGGTCGTCGCCTCGACGAGTACGTCGAGGAGGCGCGCGAACCACTCCGGGTCGCGCGACAGAAACGCGCGCGTGCGCATGAGGTCCTTGCCGCGGCCGTCCTCGACCAGGTACGAGGCCACCGTGAAGGGCGCCCCCGCGAAACCGATCAGCGGGACGCGGCCCCCGAGGCGCTGGCGCACCGCCTTGATCACCGGCTTCACGTGCGGGGTCGACTCGGACGCGCCCTTCCAGCGCAGGCGCGCGATGTCCTCCCGCCGCTCGATCTTGAACTCCAGCACCGGACCCGGATTGAACGAGACCGGCACGCCCAGCCCGATCACGGGGATCAGAATGTCCGAGAAGAGAATCGCCGCGTCGAATCCGAAGCGGTCGATCGGCTGCGCCGTGACCTCCGCGCACAGCTCGGGCACGGTGCAGAGGTCCAGGAACGAGTGCTTCTCCCGGAGCGCGCGGTACTCGGGGAGGTAGCGGCCCGCCTGGCGCATGATCCAGATCGGCGTCTCGGGGCTGGGCTCTCCGCGGCAGGCGCGGAGAAAGGGAAACGCGGGAGCGAGCGACGAGCCCTGGCTCATGCCAAACCCTCCACCGCTTCGTCGGCCGCTTCCAGCGTGCGGTCCAGCTCCTCGTCGCCGTGCGCGTCGGAGAGGAAAGCGCTCTCGAACGCCGACGGCGGAAGGTAGACGCCGCGCTCGAGCATTCCGTGGAAGAACCGGCCGTAGCGCTCGTGGTCGGCGGAACGGACGTCCTGCATCGTGGTGACCCGGGTCGGGCCGAAGAAGAGCGTCCACATGGAGCCCACCGCGTTCACCGTGCCGGGGACGCGGCGGCGGGTCAACACTTCGCGAAGTCCCGCGGCGAGGAGCGCGGTCCGCCCCTCCACGCGGCGGAACAAGTCGGGATCGCGCTCCAGCACTTCGAGCGCCGCGTTCCCCGCCGCCATGCCCATGGGGTGCGCGGCGTAGGTTCCCGCCTGATAGACTGGCCCCTCCGGCGCGACGCGCGTCATGAGCGACGCGCGCCCCGCGAACGCGGCGACCGGTAGTCCGCCGCCCATCACCTTCCCCAGCGTGATCAGGTCGGGGCGGACGCCGTACCGCTCGGTGGCTCCGCCCGGAGCGACGCGGAACCCGCTCATCACCTCGTCGAAGATGAGGACGGCTCCGTAGCGGTCGCAGAGGGCGCGGAGCCCGGAGAGGAAGGCGGGATCGGGCGCGAGCACGCCGAAATTCCCGATCACCGGCTCCAGGATGACCGCGGCGATCCCCTTCGGCTCGCGCTTGAAGTGGTCGGCCACGGAGGCGAGGTCGTTGAACACGGCGATCCGGGCCTCCCGTGCCGTCGAGTCGGGCACGCCCGGCGGGTCCGGCGTGCCGAGCGTCGCGAGGCCCGAGCC
>JBKJXM010000113.1:0-3503 GCA_046716305.1 Candidatus Eiseniibacteriota bacterium | reverse complement strand
CTTCTTCGGCGGACCGCGGCCGCACGAGCGACCGGACCTGATCCTGAGCGGCGAGGCGGCGGGCGACGCGTTCGGCTACGCCGTCGGGTCCGCCGGAGACGTGAACCAGGACGGCTACGCCGACGTGGTCGTCGGCGCATACGAGAACAGCGCGCGCGCCGCGGGCGCCGGGCGCGCCTACTTGTTCCTGGGCGGCGCGCGGCCCGACGCGATCGCCGATCTGCTCCTCTCGGGCGAGTCGGCAGGGGACCGTTTCGGAATTTCGGTCGGGAGCGCGGGAGACATGAACAAGGACGGCTTCGGCGACGTGGTCGTGGGCGCCTACCAGAACGACGCGGGCGGCGCGGACGCCGGGCGCGGGTATGTCTTCTTCGGCGGAGCGAGGACCGACGACCGGGCCGACCTGGTCGTGACCGGCGCCTCGGCCGGCGACTCGTTCGGATTCGCCGTCTCGGGCGCGGGGGACGTGAACCACGACGGCTTCGGCGACGTGATCGTGGGCGCCTACCACAACGATGCGGGAGGAAAGGACGCCGGGCGCGCGTACATCTATCACGGCGGCGCCGCTCCCTCCGAGCGCCCCGCGCTGGTCCTGACGGGCGAGGCAGCGGGCGACGCGTTCGGCTACGCGGTGGCCGCGGCCGGAGACCTGAACGGCGACGGATTCAGTGACGTGGTCGTGGGGGCCTACGGTAACGACGCCGGTGGCTCGGCCTCGGGGCGCGCCTACGCCTACTTCGGCGGCGCGGCCGACACCTCGCCCGACTTCACGCAGACCGGCGAGGCGACGCTGGACAACCTGGGCTTCGCGGTCTCGGGCGCGGGGGACGTGGACGGAGACGGGGCCGCGGATCTGATCGTGGGGGCTCCGTACAGCGACGGGGACGCGGGGCGCGCGTATCTGTCGCGGGCGATCGGCGGAAAGGTGAAGCGCGTCGTCGAGCGTTAAGGCTGAGCGGCGGGCGGCGCCGACCAGGGCGCCGTGTTCTTGATGATCTTGATGCTCCCCGTGCTCAAGGCCTGCACCATCACCTGCACGATCTCCGCCGCGAACTGGGTGCCCGCCTTCTCCGTCAGCTGCGCGACGGCCTGCTCCACGGTGAGTCCGGCGCGGTAGGGCCGGTCGGTCGTCATGGCGTCGAAAGCGTCGGCCACGTTCACGATCTTCGCCGCGATCGAGATCTCGTCGCCCTTCAGGCCGTCCGGGTAGCCCTTCCCGTCCACGCGCTCGTGATGGTGGCGGATCATGTCGACGACCCGCTCCAAGAATCGGACCCCTTTCACCATCTCCGCGCCGCGCACCGGGTGCATCTTCACCTTGCGCCACTCTTCTTCATTCAGGGCGCCCGGCTTGTGGAGCACCTTGTCCTCGGTGTGGACCTTCCCGATGTCGTGGAGGAAGGCGCCGAACTGGATCCGCTGCACTTCCTCGGCGGTGAACCCCATCTCCTTCGCGATCCCGACGGAGTACTCCGTGACGCGCTCGGTGTGCCCGTGCGTGTAGGGATCCTTGTCTTCGATCCGGGAGACCAGGAGGCGGACCGTGGAGATGTAGGAGTCTTGAAGGTCCTTGAAGAGGCGCGCGTTCTCGATCGCCATGCAGGCCGATTCGGAGAGGACGCGGAGCATCTCCAAGTCGTTCGCCTGGAACTCCTGCCCGCTCACTTTTTCGCCCACGGCCAGGATGGCCGCCATGCGCTGCTTCATGACGACGGGGCAGACGATGGTGAGCCCCGCGGCGAACAGGGCCCCCACGTCGCCCTCCACGTCCGGGTCATGCTCCAGCTGGCCCAGTCGCAGCGGCTGGATCTCATTCCCCTCCAGCGGCAGAAGCGCGCGCACGAACGGCCCGTCGTACGGGAAGGCGATCGCGCGGGCGTGCTCCTCCTTCAGCCCCTTGAAGGTCCAGGCGACGAGCTGCGTCGGGTCCTCGCGCTGATCGGTGAGGAAGAGGCAGGCGGAGTTCACGCGGAGCTGCCCGACCACGCTCAGGATCAGCGTGTTCAGCGTGACGTCCAGATCCAGCGAGGAGTTGAGCTGATGGGTCAGCTCCATCAGCGTTTCCAGGCTGTAGACCTGGAAGCGGAGCTCCTTGTTCCGGACCAGCAGGTCCTCGCGGTTCCGGGCCACCTCCGTCTCGAGCTCCTTGTTCTTGGTCGAGAGGAGCTCGGTCTTTTCGATCCGCTCGAAGATCCGCCGGACCTTGATCAGGAGCTCTTTCGGGGAGAAGGGCTTGGTCAGGTAGTCGTCCGCGCCGTGCATCAGCCCCTGCAGCCGCGCGTCCACCTCGGCGCTGGCCGAGACCATGACGATCGGGATGTGCGCCGTATCCTTGCTGCTCTTCAGGGCGGCGCAGACCTCGAAGCCGGTCTTCTTGGGAAGGCGAAGGTCCAGGATGATCAGGTCGGGCGTTTCGCGCCGCACGGCTTCCAGCCCCTCTTCTCCCGTGAGCGCGGTGGCCACCTTGTATCCGTTCTGCGTGAGCGAGATCTGGAGCAGATCCACGACGCGGCGGTCGTCGTCCACGACGAGAATGGTCCGCTTCGAGCGGGGAGAGAGATCCGCGGGAGGTCTCATGCTCTCGATGGTCACCGGCGGGCCTCCGAGGAAACGGGATCGGGCGGGGGCGTCGGCGGATCGCCCGTGGGAATGACGGCGCCCGACGAGAGCGGATCCAGCTCCGCGGCTCCGGCGTCGGGCGCGCCTGCGGGAGCGGGCGTCGGGCTCCCGGCGCGCGCGGCGCGGGAATGCGACTCCACCCGGTCGAGCACGCCCAGGAACGCCTCGACCAGGTGGGGATCGAAGGGCGTGCCCCAGTTCTCGGCGATCACCTGCCGGGCTTTCTCGTGCGGGAGGGCGCGCCGGTAGGGGCGCTCGCTGGTCATCGCCACGTACGCGTCGATGAGCGACACGATGCGGGCGCCCAGCGGGATCTCGGCTCCCCGGATGCCGCTGGGATACCCCTCGCCGCCCCAGCGCTCATGGTGGTTCAGCACCACATCGAGCACCTCCTTGGGGAACGTCATCTCCTCGAGGATCTGGGCGCCTCGCGTCGGGTGCTGCTTGATGAGCGCCCACTCCTCCTGGGAGAGATGCGCGGGATTCTTCATCACCAGCCCGCCCACGTTGATGGTGCCGACGTCGCGCAGCACGGCGCCGTAGATGAGCGACTTGACCTGGTCGCGCGGGTACTGGAGAACGCGCGCCATCGCCGTGACGTACCGGACGACGCGCTCGGTCCCGCCGCGCGCGAAGGCATCGCGGCTCTCGAGCAGCGCCATCATCCCGCGGACCAGTCCGAGGTTTCGGTCTTCCTGGGCGCGGTGGTAGCGGGCGTTGGAGATGGCGACGGCTCCCTGGTGCGCGAGCGTCGTCAGGAGGTCGCGCTCGTCCTCGAGGAAGTGGTTCCTCCCGCTCCGGAAACCGACCAGAAGGACGCCGATCAGCTCGCCCCGCACGCGGAGCACCAGTCCCCATTCGAGCCCGGAGCGGAGCAGCTCGAC
>JBKJXM010000112.1:0-3198 GCA_046716305.1 Candidatus Eiseniibacteriota bacterium | reverse complement strand
TCCCTGACCGCTACAGGAGTTCCTTCCGGCGCTGTGTTCTCCGCCGCCCTGGACAACCGGAGCGGGACGCTGACGTGGACGCCGGACTACACCTCGGCCGGCAGCCACACGGTGACCTTCACGGCGGCCAACGCCCTGAGCGGCTCGGCCACCACCGAGATCACGGTCAGCAACGTCGATCGCGCGCCGATCGTCACTGCACCAGCCACGGTAAGCGGTACGGCCAACGTCGCGATGTCCGTGACGGTCTCCGCGTCGGATCCGGACGGCGATGCGATCGCCTCGCTGGTCGCGTCCGGCCTGCCTTCCGGAGCTGCTTTCACGGCGGCGGGAAGCAACCAGAGCGGCACCATGACCTGGACACCCACGTACACTCAGGCGGGGAGCTATACGGTCACGTTCACCGCGTCGAACGCGCTGAGCGGATCCGCGGCTACCGTCATCACCGTCCAGAACGTGGACCGCGCACCGGTCGTCACGGCTCCGGCCACGGTGAGCGGCAAGGCGGGAACCCTGATCACCGTTAACGTGACCGCCGCGGATCCCGACGGGGAGGCGATCACGTCACTCACTGCCTCAGGCGTTCCGGCGGGGGCGACGTTCACGTCGGCCACGGACAATCTGAGCGGGACGTTCACATGGACGCCGGCTTCGGGGGCCGTGGGGAACCATCCGGTGACGTTCACGGCCACGAACGCGCTCTCGGGGTCGGCGACGACCACGGTGACGGTGCAACCTGCGAACGTGGCGCCGGTGGCGGCGCTGACGGTGACGCCGCCGACGGGGAACGCGCCGCTCTCGGTGACCGCCAATGCGTCGGGCTCGACGGACTCCGACGGGACGATCGTGAGCTACCTGTTCGACTTCGGCGACGGCACGACCGAGGGTCCGGGCCCATCGGCCACGGCAACGCATTCGTACGCGGCCGGCAACTGGACCGCGACCGTCACGGTGACGGACAACAACGGCGCGACGCACACGAAGACAGCCGCGGTGATCGCAGCCGCGGTCCCGACGCAGCCGAATCTGGTCGGGAATCCATCCTTCGAGACCAACGCCAACGGCTGGAACTCTTACTCAGGCGGGACGCTGCTGCGCGTGGCGGGAGGCTTCGACGGCTCGTGGGGCCTGCAGATCACGGGGGCCGCGAACACAGTGAGCTTCGGCGCGAACGACAGTCCGAACTGGGTCCTGACGGTTCCGGCGGTCGGGACACGCTACCGGTTCACTGCGTGGGTGCGTTCGGCGAGCCACGTGGGGAGCGCGAAGCTCCAGGTGCGCGAGTACACGGGCACTACCAGGGTGGGCGGACTCTACTCGACGGGCGTTACCCTGTCGCCGACCTGGAAGATGGTGACCGTGGACTACGTCACGGTGGCGTCCGGCTCGACGCTCGACTTCCAGGTGATCGACTTCCCGGTCGTCGCGAGCGAGGTCTTCGTCACCGACAATATCTCGGCCCGTAACATCACGGGAACGAGCCTGGCAGCCGCGCTGCCCGACGACGTCCTGGCGTCGCCCGACCTGGCGGGCCGCGTTCCCCTCCGGGGCACGCTCCTGCCGAGCCCGCTTCGCACGCAGTCGACGCTGCTCTTCGCGACGTCCCGGCCCGGGCCGCTTAAGGTGACCCTGTACGACGTCCGCGGACGGCGGGTGCGTCAGCTGATGCACGAGACGTTCGCCCCGGCCGGCCTCCACCGCGTCCCCGTGGACGGAACGAACGAGAGCGGTCAGCCGCTCGCTTCCGGAATGTACTTCTATCGGATCCAGGCGCTCGATGGCAGCTCGAGCGGACGGTTCATCGTCGCTCGCTAGTGCAGGCCGAGTCCGTGATCCCTGACATCGCGACGTTGCGCGATACGTGCCAGAGCGGGAAGGTCGCGCGGGATAGCCGCGCGTGGTACCGCCTCCAGCGGCGCGTCTCTATCTATCTCACCTGGCTCCTGCTCCACACGGGGCTCACGGCCAACCAGGTCACGATGATCTCGGTGGCCTTCGCCCTGCTGGGATCGGCGCTGCTGGCGGCCCCGCCGGCGTGGCTGGCCCTCACGGGCGGCATCTGCTTCCTGGCGCATCACCTTTTCGACAAGGTGGACGGCGACATCGCGCGCTTCCGGAAGAGCTACTCCATCGTTGGCGTCTATTGGGACGAGCTCGGCCACTCCCTGGCCTTCGCCGGAATCTTCGTGGGCCTGGGGCTCCACCTCGCCTGGCGCGCGCCGAACGTAGGGTCCGTGATCGCGGTGCTGGTCGCGGCCACGATCGGGGCGCTCGCGATGGTGCTGGGTCTGCAGCAGAAGAGCATCGGGTTCCTTCTCTTCGCGCAGTACGCGCTGGTGCAGCCGGACCTCGTGCCTCCCAGCGCGCCGAGGGCCTTCAGCGCTCTCACGCGCGACGCGGTGCACCGGAGCCGGAAGGGAAGCGGCGGCTCCGGCCAAGTCGTCGCGCGCCTCCGCGACCTCGCGCTCCAGCTCTCCGATTTCAGCCTCATGGTCGTTCTCCTGATCGCCGGGGCGGCAATCGAGGCGGTCACGGGCAATGACGGGCTCCTGCGATGGCTGCTGTTCGCAGGAGCCGCGCTCCAAACGGCGGTCCTCGTGGCGCTCGTCTTCGTGAACGCGACCGTGAACGTGGAGTCGGAAGTGGCGCGCCTCGTCGCCGAAACCCACAGCGGCGACGACTCGGAGGCGATTCGATGAAGATCATGCATCTCTCGCGCGCGGCCGAGACCCTGTGGTGGTTCATGATCCCGACCATCGAAGAGCAGAAGCGCCGCGGACACGAGGTGGTGCTGTGCACGGAGGGCGCGGACGCCGAGAAGCTGCGCGCCCGGGGCTACGAGGTCATCCGGCATGGGATGCCGAGGACCATCAACCCTCTGGTCGCCCTTCGAGCGGTCTGGCGGATCCGCACGGCCCTCCGGGCCCATCGCGTGGAAGCCGTCATCTGCGACAACTCGCTCGCGGGGATCGTCGGGCGCATCGCCGCGTGGCTCGCCGGGACGCCCCACGTCGTCTATTTCGCGCACGGGCTCGCGTGCGGCCCCGCTCAGAAGGCGCACGACTGGCAGCTTCGGTTCCAGATCGAGAAGCGGCTAGCGCCCCTCACCGACGCCATCGTGGTCATGAACGACTACGATGAGCACCTCTCCCGGACGACGCCGCTGGCCAAGACGGCCGACCGCGTGTTCCGGATCCG
>JBKJXM010000111.1:0-8576 GCA_046716305.1 Candidatus Eiseniibacteriota bacterium | reverse complement strand
CACGCGCCCTCCCGCGTCGCGCGCGGCGCGCACCGCGCGCGCTGTGTCGGGGGGCACGCGGTAGGGCTCGGGATCGCGCAGGTGCTCGGCGGGGTCCTCGGTCGCGACCGGCCGGAATGTGCCGGGTCCCACGTGGAGCGTCACCGGAGCCACCGCGGCTCCGCGCGCGCGGCATCGCTCCAGGACTTCCCGGGTGAAGTGAAGGCCCGCGGTGGGCGCCGCGACGGAGCCGGGATGGCGCGCGTAGACGGTCTGGTAGCGCTCGCGATCCTCCGGCTCGTCCGCGCGGGCGATGTAGGGAGGCAGGGGAACATGGCCGACCCGCGCGAGCCACGCTTCGAACGAGAGAGGCGCCGCGCCCGCGGAGGCCGCGGGCGAGGGGCGGAACGCGAGCCGGCGGACGCCCCGCTCCCCCGCGCCCACCACGACGGCTGTCCACGAAGGGTCGGCGAACGCGAGGGGGAGCCCGACGCGCAGCCGGCGGGCCGGCTTCGCGAGCGCGGACCAGACGCGCTCGGGCGCGACCGCCGGCTCTTCCCGCACCAGGAGCAGCTCCACCTCGCGCGGCGCCGCGCACCCCGCGTCGCGCGGCGTTCCGGCGAAGAGCCGCGCCGGAATCACCCGCGTGTCGTTCACCACGAGGAGATCGCCCTCGCGCAGATATTCGGGAAGGTCGTGGAAATGCCGGTGCTCGGCGGGCGCGCCGCCGTGACTCAGGACGAAGAGGCGGGACTGGTCACGCGCCGCCGCGGGGTGGTGCGCGATCCGCTCGGGGGGAAGCCGGTAGTCGAAGTCGGAAGTGGTGGTCAGGACTTGCCGCGCACTAGAACAGCTTTTGCTGCGGCGGCTCCGGCGCTTCCTCCTCGCCGGCGTCGCCGGCCGGGGAGTCGGGACGGCGGGCGGGCCGCTCGGCATCGGGCCGCGACCGGCCCAGGTGCGAGAAGGCGAGGTCGGTCGCCTCCCGCCCCCGCGGCGTGCGCTTCAAAAATCCTTCCTGGATCAGGTAGGGCTCGTAGACGTCTTCCAACGTGTCGGGCTCCTCCCCCACGACCACGGCGATGGTGGAGAGGCCCACCGGACCGCCGCCGTATTTCACGACGATCGCCTCGAGCATCCGGCGGTCCATGTCGTCGAGCCCGCGGGCATCCACCTCCAAGAGTCCGAGCGCCGCCTTCGCCACGTCGGCGGTGATCGTGCCGTCCGCGCGGGTCTCGGCATAGTCGCGCACGCGGCGGAGGAGCCGGTTTCCCACGCGCGGCGTCCCGCGCGAGCGGGAGGCGATCTCCAGCGCCCCGCCCGCGTCCACCGCGACGCCCAGGATCGAAGCCGACCGGCGGATGATCGTGGTGAGCTGGTCGCGCGAGTAGTAGTCGAGCCGCGCGCTCAGGCCGAAGCGGCCGCGGAGCGGCGCGCTCAGGAGCCCGGTGCGCGTCGTCGCGCCGACCAGGGTGAAGCGCTTCAGATCGATCCGCACGCTCCGCGCGCTCGGCCCGCGGTCGATCATGATGTCCAGGCAGAAGTCCTCGATCGCGGGATAGAGGTACTCCTCCACGACCGGGTTCATGCGGTGGATCTCGTCGATGAAGAGAATCCCCCGCTCCTCGAGATTGGTAAGGATCCCCGCGAGATCGGCCGCGCGCTCGAGCACGGGCCCCGAGGTCTGGATGAACGGCACGTCCATCTCGGACGCGAGAATCGAGGCGAGCGTGGTCTTTCCCAATCCGGGCGGGCCGTGGAACAGGATGTGGTCCAGCCCCTCGCCGCGCGCGCGGGCCGCCTCGATGGCGATCCGAAGCTGCTCGCGGAGCCCCTCCTGACCCACGAAGTCGGAGAGCCGCCGCGGCCTGAGGCTTCCCTCGATCTCCCGGTCGATCCCCAGCGGCTCGGGATCGGTCACGCGCTCGCGGTCGGGCGCGTCCGGAACCGCCGGGGCGCGAGTCTTCTTGGGCCCGGGCTTGGGCCCGGGCTTGGGCCCGGGCTTGGGCGCGGGCGAAGCGGGGCGGGTCATGGCTAGCGCACCTTCTGCTGGAGCGCGCGCCGCACCACGCTCTCGACCGTGGCGGTGGCTCCCAGCTCCTGCACGGCGTCCTGCGCCGCGCTCTGCGCGCCGCTCGGCGTGAACCCGTGCGCGACCTGCGCCGCGGCCGCGTCGGCGATGATGCCGGTGCCCATGGCGCCCAACGCGCCCGGCGTGCCGGCCGCGGCGGGACCGCCTCCGGCGGCCGCGGTCACCTTCTCCCCCAGCTCGACGATGAGCCGCTGGGCCAGCTTCTTCCCCACGCCGGGCAGGGTCTGCAAGAACTCGGCGTCTCCCGACAGGAGCGCTTCGCGCACGCGCGACGCGGTGGCGCCGCTCAGGATCCCGACCGCGAGGCGCGGGCCGATCCCGGACACCGAGATGAGCCGCTCGAAGAGGTTTCGTTCCACGTGGTCGGCGAAGCCGTAGAGCTGGAGCGCGTCCTCGCGCACGTGCAGATAGGTGAGGAGGGACAGCTCGCGCCCCACGGCGGGGAGGGTCTCGAAGCACGAGACCGAGATAAGGAGCCGGATGTGGAACCCGCCCAGGCGCACGACCGCCGAGGTGGGCATCTTCATGACCAGGGTGCCGTTGACCGCGTCGATCATCGGCCGCTCGCCCCGCTCGACCCGCTCGCCCCGTGCGCCAAGCGGATCGCCCGCGCGGGCGCGCGGTGCGCGTGGCAGAGGGCGACCGCCAGAGCGTCGGCTTCGTCCTCCGCGACCGCGAGCACCCCGGGCAACAGGCGCTGCACCATGTACGCCACCTGCCGCTTCGCAGCCGCCCCCTGGCGCGCCACGGCCATCTTCACCTCGGGCGCCGTGTACTCGTAGATGGCGGCGCCGCTCTGCCGCGCGGCGAGCAGGATGACGCCGCGCACGTGCCCGATCTGGAGCGCGGCCAAGGCGCTCTTCCGCACGAACGCCGACTCCACGGCCACCTCGTCGGGGGCCATCTCTTCCAAGAGACTGAGAAGCGCGTCATGGACGGCGAGCAGGCGGTCGGGAAACGAGAGGGAGGCACCGGGCGTGATGGTGCCGGAGCGCTCGTAGCGCACCCGGCTTCCTTCCAGGCGGACCAGCCCGTAGCCGGTGGCGCGGCTGCCGGGGTCCACGCCCAGGATCAGCGTTCCGGGGAGCGCGCCCGCGCGGCGCGGCCCGGGATCAGGACTGGAGCTTGGTGAGGACTTCGTCCGAGATGTCGAGATTGGACGAGATACGTTGGACGTCGTCATGGTCCTCGAGCGCCTCCATGAGCTTCAAGGCCGATTCGGCATCCTTCTCCGAGAGCGCGATGGTGTTCTGCGGCACCTTGGCGATCTCAGCCGACGTGGGGGTGATGCCCCGCTTCGCGAGCGCTCCCTTCACCGCCTCGAGCTGCGCCAGAGGCGTGGTGATCTCGTAGCTCTCCGGGTCGTCGGTCGCCACGTCGTCGGCGCCGGCTTCCAGCACCAGCTCATAGAGGGCGTCCTCGTCGATGGCGCCGCGCGCCACCACGACCTGCCCCTTCGAGACGAACATCCACTGCACCGCGCCCGCGTCGGCCATGCGCCCGCCCGCCTTCGTCAGGATGTGGCGCAGCTCACCGGTGGTCCGGTTGCGATTATCGGTGAGGGAATCGATCAGGAAGGCGATGCCGCCCGGACCGTATCCTTCGTAGGTGATCTCCTCGTAGTTCACGCCCTCCAGCTCGCCCGTGCCCTTCTTGATCGCGCGGTCAATGTTGTCGGCCGGCATGTTCACCGACTTGGCGCCGAGGATGGCGGTGCGGAGCCGCGGGTTCGCGTTCTGGTCGCCGCCGCCCGCGCGCGCCGCCACGATGATCTCCTTGATGTACTTCGTAAAGATCTTCCCGCGCTTGGCGTCCGTCGCGGCTTTCTTCCGCTTGATGGTCGCCCATTTCGAATGGCCGGACATGTCCCTCCCTAGCGCAGCAGCACGAGGCGCCGCGTCAGCTCGCGGCCGGCCGCGCGCAGCCGGTAAAAGTAGATGCCCGCCGCGGCGCGCTCGCCGGATTCCGTCGTGGCGTTCCACCGGATCACGTACTGGCGCGCCGTCGGCTGCGCCGAATCCAGCAGCGTCCGCACCAGGCGGCCGCGGGAATCGAAGATGCGGAGGGTGACAGGCTCGGCCGCGCCGCTCCCCTCCAGTGTGAACGGGATGTCGGTCGCGCGGAGGAACGGGTTGGGCCGGTTCTGGTCCAGCGTCACGCGCGAGGCGGACGGCGGGATCGCGACGTCGGTGGTGGCGCCGGTGGTGAAGCGGAACGGCTCGCGCGACTGCCGGCCGTGCCCCAGGAGATCATTCGCGACCACCGACCACTCGTACGTGGTGCTCGGTCCGAGATAGCCGGTCACGGTCGCGAAGCTGTCGGGCGTGGTCGCCGTGTAGACGACCTGGCTCGAGGCGAGCGACCGGAGCGTCACCGTGTAGGTCACGGCGTCGGAGGGCGTCGGGTCGGTCGTGCGGCGCCAGCGGAGCGTCACCGGCGTCGAGCTGACGGCGGTGTTGGTCGGCGGCACCAGAAGATCGAAGGGACGCGGGAAGATGGGCGGCCCCAGGGCCGAGGTCCAGATGGCGGCGCGCGTGTCGATGCGCCCCCAGCCCTTGATGCTGTCCGGCGAGCCGGCCCGGTCGGCGGTGCTCCGGAGCGCCTGGCGCACCTGCCCCACCGTCCATTCCGGGTGCGCCTCGCGCACCAGCGCGACCGCGCCTCCGATCAGGGGCGTCGAGAGCGAGGTCCCGTTCGCGGGCGCGGTGCTCAGGTTGTTGCTCGCGACCGCCCAGTAGGTGCTGACCCCCTGCGCCACCACGTCGGGCTTGATCCGCCCGTCCGAGGTGTTGCCGCGGCCGGAGAACGTGGCGATGGTGTTGTCCGCCCCCACCGCGCCGCACGAGATGATGCTGTCCACGTCGGCGGGGCTCCAGAGAGAGCGCCCGTTCGGCCCCTCGTTCCCCATCGCGTTCGCGACCACGATCCCCCGCCGCTGCGCGAAGAGAGCGCCCTGCGCCACGACGGTGGTGTGCCCGTCGAGCTGCGCCCACGTGTAGTCCGTCTGGGGGGTATCGAAGTCGAGGTAGGCTAGCGAGGAGGAGATGACGTCCACGCCCAGCGAGTCCGACCATTCGGCGGCCGCGACCCAGTTGTCCTCCTCGGCGTGCGTCTCCGAGGGCACGTATTCCGTCTTCGCGAGCGCGAAGGTGGCGTTGAAGGCGGGGCCGATGAGCTGGTTGAGCCAGTAGCCGCCCGCGACCGCCCAGGTCCCCGTGCCGTGGTCCCACTGGCTGGCGGCGTCACCGGCCTGGTTCGACGTCTCGCCGTCTTCGAAGATGAAATCCCGCTCCGCGATCCGCTTGAGCTGGACGGTGGTCTGGTGGCCCTTGTTGTAGCCGGTGTCGAACATCGCGAGGATCACCCCCGCGCCGCTGTATCCCGAATCGTGCACGGCGGGCACCCGGATGCCGTCGAGCTGCGTGAACGACTGCCCGTACTGCGCCACGGAGGTCGGCCGCTGGAGAGCGGGGCTCTTCGCGGCTCCGGTCCGGTCCTCCCGGTCCCCCTGGTCCGGCGCGTGCCGTATCGCTGGACCCACCGTTACCGGCTCGACGCGGCGGGAGAGGCGAAGCGGGAGCACGGCGCGCACGTACGGAAGCTCGGCGATGCGGCGCGCCTCCGCCGCGTCGGCCATGACGCTCACCGCGTTCAGCCACCGGGAGACGTGCCGCACCCGGGCGCCGGTGGCCGCGACGGCCTCCACGTAGCGGGCCGGGACGGGCACGTCATCGAAGTCGGGCGTGTAGCGCCCCCCCTGCTCTTTCGCGCGGCGCGCGCGGGCGCGCTCGCTCAGGCGGCCGCCGGCGTCTCGCACCGCGGCCTCGAAGGCAAGGGGGTTCGCGATCCCCTTGTCGGTGAACGCGACCCAGAGCGCCGTGCGCCCTTCGGCGGCGGTGCGCTCCAGGACGGCCCGGCTGAGCACGGGATTCATGCGCGGCGCGGGCGGCGTGAACCGGGCGCTGCGCTCCACCCGCGCGGCGTGCGCGGCTTCGATGCGCGGGTCGGATACGGGGGTCGCCCCCGAGGCAGGCGGCGTCAGGAACAGGACGGCCCAGAGCCCGAGGGCCGCGGCCAGACCGGATGCAGTGCGAGATGTCATATCAGGGCTCCATGCCCCCTACGCGGAGGCCATCGCTTCTCGATCGGCTTTGGCCTGCGCGACCACCTTCTCGGCCAGCTCGCGCGGCACCTCTTCGTAGTGGCTGAACTTGGTCTTGAACGATGCGCGCCCCTGTGTGAGCGAGCGAAGGTGCGTCGAGTACTTGTACAGCTCGGCCTGCGGCACATGCGCGCGGATCAGGTCGTAGCGCGTCTCCACGCCCATGCCCAGGATCTTCCCCCGCTTGGATGACAGATCCCCGGTCACGGCTCCCACATAATCCTTGGGAACCCGGACCTCGATCTCGACGATCGGCTCGAGAAGGACCGGGCTGGCCTCCTTCGCGCCCTCCTTGAGGGCCATGGCGCCCGCGATCTTGAACGCCATTTCCGACGAGTCGACCGAGTGGTACGAGCCGTCGTAGAGGGCGGCGCGGAAATCCACCATCGGATACCCGGCCAGGACTCCCTCGTGCTTCGCTTCCACAATCCCCTTCTCCACCGCGGGGATGAAGTTCCGCGGGACGGAGCCGCCGACCACCTCGTCCACGAACTCGAATCCGCCTCCATGCTTCAACGGCTCGAGGCGGATGTGCACGTCGCCGAACTGCCCCCGCCCGCCGGTCTGCTTCTTGTGGCGCCCCTGCTTCGTGACCGAGCGGCGGATGGTCTCGCGATACGGGATCCGCGGCTTGTGGGTCTCGATGTGCACCCCGAACCGGCGCGCCAGTTTTTCGAGAATCACGTCGACGTGAAGCTCGCCCAGTCCCGACAGCACGGTCTGGTGCAGGTCTCCCTCGACGCGCACGTGGATGGTCGGGTCCTCCTCGCGCAGCTTGTGGAGGCCCGTGCCCATCTTCTCATCTTCCCCTTTGTGCTTGGGCGCGATCGCCACCTCGTTCATCGAGCCCGGGAACGGAATGGGCGGGAGGATCACCGGGTGGTGTTTGTCGCACAGGGTCTGCCCGGTGTGCGTCTCGCGGAGCTTCACCGCGGCGCCGATGTCGCCGGCAGGGATGGAGCCCGCGTCCTTCCGCTCCTTGCCGAAGATGGTGAAGAGCTGTCCGATCTTCTCGGAGCGCTGTGCGCTCGAATTCCACACTTCCTTCCCCGGCACGAGCGTTCCCGAGAACACGCGGATCAACGACAGGTCGCCCGCGTGGCTCTCGCTCGAGGTCTTGAACACCAGCGCCGCCGGATGCGCCGACGGGTCGGGCTTGAACTCCACCCTCTCCTCGGTGCCGGGCTTCACGCCCACGACCGGCCCGCAGTCCGCCGGAGAGGGCATGAGGTCCACGATGGTGTCGAGCGCCATGTCGATGCCGAACATTGGATAGGCCGCGACCGGCACCGCCGGGACGAACGAGCGCGCGCAGACCCCTTCGCGCAGGCCGATGTGGATCTCCTCCACGGTGAGGTCCGCGCCGCTCAGGAATTTCTCGAGCAGGGTGTCGTCGGACTCGGCGGCCGCGTCCACCAGAGCCGACCGCGCCCGCGCGACCTCCGCCTCCATCTCGGCCGGGACGGGGCCCTCCTTCGTCGATCCGTCCTTCTCGAAGAAGAGCGCCTTCCCCGAAGCGAGGTCCACGATCCCGCGGAACTTGTCAGCCTGCCCAATCGGCCAGGCCACCGCCACGAAGCGCTTCCCCAGGCGCTCCGACGCCGTCGTGATCGCGCCCGCGAAATTGGCGTGCTCCTTCTCCATCTGCGTGATCACCGCGAGCACCGGACAGTGGCGCTCCTCGATCCGCTCCCAGACCGCCTCGGTGCCCGCTTCGACGCCGGCCGGCGCCTTCAGGCAGAGGATCGCGCTGTCGGCCGCGCGCAGCCCCGCGGCGAGATCTCCCGCGAAATCGGCGTAGCCCGGCGTGTCGATCAGGTTGACCTTGTGGCCGCGCCACTCGAGGGGCGCGAGGCCGAGGCTGATGGAGATCTTTCGATGCGTTTCTTCCGGCGTGAAGTCGAGCGCGGTGGTCCCTTCCTCGACTTTCCCGTGCCGCGTGGTGGCCTTGGTCCGATAGAGGAAGGCTTCGGCCAGGGACGTCTTTCCGGTGCCGTGCTGGGACGCAAGCGCGATGTTTCGGATCTGGCTCGGCTGGAACTCTTTCAAGGGAGCCCCCGTTAGCAGATAACTGTAAGCAGTAGTTGTATATAGCTTGCGGTGCGATGGTATCACAGGAGGGAGGGGCTGGTCAATAAAACGGGGCGGTGAGCTATGCCCACCGCCCCGCCGGGAGATCTTCCGGTTGAGGCTGCTTACTTACGGCGGCGCGAAGCCGCGATCAGGCCCAGGATTCCAGGCCCCAACAATAGAACTGTGCTCGGCTCGGGAAGCTCGGTGCCACCACCACCACCGCCCCCGCCGCCGCCCCCCCCCCCCCCACCCCCGCCCCGGGTACAGTGCGCG
>JBKJXM010000110.1:0-3142 GCA_046716305.1 Candidatus Eiseniibacteriota bacterium | reverse complement strand
CAGCAAGGATGACCAGGGTGACGCTAAACCCGGGCAGCAGGAGAAGACGGGCGAGTAGCATTCCAACTAGACCTGAGACGGCACCAGCAACGCGTGTGCGATTCTGCCTCGACATCGTCAGGATCGTGTGCTTGCCGTCCTGGACCGGAGTCTCCGCTTGGCGTGGCGTGGACCTTGAGCGGACTGCTCATTGGATCTCCCTGGTTCCCGTCATGACACGTTGTGACGCGCGAACCGGCCTCCGACCCCGGGTGCCCCTGCGACACTCGCCATTTACGCGCCGCAGGATGTTGCCTTAAGCGTTGCAGACCGCCTCGGCGACCTCCGTCAGTTACAAAATTTCGGGGCTCCATACCTTCACGGGCTGGGGGCCGCCCAGCTCCATTGGTCCTCACGTCCTGTCTGTCTACGCTTCAAACTGGCCGTTACCGGACAGCCTGCAAGACTCGATACGAGGCGGCCGGCTACGCCTTACCTCGGCGGGATCCACCCCCGCTTGTCATGACGACCTTGCCAGGTCGCTCCTGCATCTGTTTGTTGAACCAAAGCCGCTGCGCGGCGAAAGTTCCGGCGCGGATGTGATGGCCAGCCGCGGCTGCATTCGACGGTCATAGCTTCCTTCAAGTCGCAGCCTGCGACAAGGAGGAAGACATGCAGCAAGCCGATTTCGAGAAGCTTCTGGCCGACACCCTCGCCGCCCACGGACGCAGTCCCAGGACCCAAGAGACATACACCCTGATGCTCCGGCTCTTCGGCCGGTATTTGCACGCGGCGCGCATCGGCAAGGCGCTCGATACCGTCCTTCCCGAAGAGATCGAAGCGTGCCAGCGGTATCTGGTTGTGGAGCGCAAGGTCGGCTTCTCGTCGTTCAACCAGTCCGTCTGCGCGCTCCGGTTCTTCTACCGGACGTGTCTCGGTAAGACGGACTGGACGATCTCCCGGATGCCGTACCAGCGGAAGCGCCGCACCCTGCCCGAGATCCTCTCGCCGGAAGAGGTCACCGCCATCTTCGAGGCCTGCCGTCACAACCTCAAGCACAAGGCGCTCCTGATGACGTCCTACAGCGGGGGCCTGCGTCTGGGCGAGACGCTGTCCCTGCTTCCGAGCGACATCGACAGCGGGCGGATGATGATTCGGATCGAGCAGGGCAAGGGCCGCAAGGACCGCTACGTGATGCTGTCGTCCGTCTTGCTCACGGCGCTGCGCGAGTACTGGAAGGCCTTCCGTCCCGTCCGCTGGTTGTTCGAGGGCCGGACCAAGGGACAGCCGTTGTCCCCGTCCACGGCGGAGAAGGTCTTCACCGCCGCCGCGGGCCGGGCCGGGATCCGGAAGGGCGTGTCGTTTCATTCCCTCCGCCACGCCTTCGCCACGCACCTCCTCGAAGGCGGCACGAACATCCGCGTGATCCAGGCCCTCCTCGGCCACCAGAGCCTGATGACGACGCAGATCTACACCCACGTGGCTCGGACCTACGTAAGCGCCACCGCGAGCCCGCTGGACCTGTGGAAAGACCAGAAGGAGGAGCGAGGCGGGGAGTAGGCGGTGGCCGCCCCGGCCGTCGTCGCCGAGGAGCGCCGCCGCCACGAGGTCGCCGACGTTCTACGCGACCACGCTCACGCCCTCCGGCTGACCGGACCGCAGGCCCGAGCCGTGCGCGACATCGTCTCCTGCCGCACGGAACGGCTCGGCGGACATCTCGACGTGTGTCCGGACTGCGGCTTCTCCCGCCGCTCCTACAATTCCTGCCGGAATCGGCACTGTCCCAAGTGCCAGCTCCTCAAGCAAGCGCTGTGGGCGGAGGCGCAGGAGGCCCTGCTCCTGCCCACTCCCTACTTCCAGATCGTCTTCACCGTCCCGAGAGAGCTGCACCCTTTCTTCAGCCGCGCGCCCGAGGTGTGCCTGGCCCTCCTCTTCGAGGCCGTCTCCGAGACACTCACCGCCGTCGCCCGGACGATGCTCAAGGCCACGATCGGATTCACCGCCGTGCTGCACACCTGGAATCAGCAGCTCGGATTCCATCCCCACCTCCACTGCGTCGTCCCCGCGGGCGGGCTGGCCCTCGACAAGTCGCGGTGGATCCCCACCTCGCGGCGTTTCTTCCTCCCCGTCCGGAGGCTCCGGAAGCTCTTTCGCGGAAAGCTCCTCTCCAAGGTCGAGAAGGCGATCCGGGCCGGTGAGATCCCCGGCGATCTCACCAAACGCCTGACCCTCCTCCGGCGCACGCCGAGAACCTGGAACGTCTACGCAAAGCCTCCGCTCGCCGGACCCGGCCACGTCGTTCGCTACCTCTCCCGCTACGTCCACCGCATCGCCATGGCCAATTCCCGCATCACGGCCTACGACGGCGAGAGCGTCACCTTCCGCTACAAGGACCGCTCCTGCGGAAACGTGACCAGACACCGCACCGTGGGCGGAAAGGAGTTCGCTCGGCTCTTCCTCCAGCCGTCCTGCCCCCGCGCTTCGTGCGCATCCGGCACTATGGGATCCTCGCGGCAAAGAAGGGCCAGGACCTCGGTCGGTGCCGTGAGCTGCTCGGTGCTCAGCCGGCGGTACCAGCGGAGAAGGACGCGAGCTGGGCCCTGGCCTTCGAGCGGCTCTTCGGCGCGAACCCCCTCCGCTGTCCGGTGTGCAAGACCGGCGTCCTCGTGGCCACCCGCGTCCTGCCGCCCATGAGAGCCTGACGATGTGATCGGCCAAGTCGGGTCCGTTCGCCGCGTGGGCCGGGCGCGCCTCGGCGAGCGCACCCGTGTGTCTCCGTGGTCCGATCCGCACCGGGACCGCACCCCGACGGCACCCGCGTCGCACGCGACACGCCCCCTCGGTGGCCATTCGTGCCGCAACGGCGCGCCCTCAACGACCGGACGCGGGCAGGGAGAAGCGGTCGAAAGTCCATAGGCCGCCCGCGGCCTAGGTTCAACAGCATCTATCCGCAACCGCGGACAGCGTCACTCCGTCACGTCGCCGTCTCTCACCGCGGCTGCGGATAGACGCCTATTTGTTATGCCGACCTCGGAGGAGCTTGAGAGGGTGTGCCTGACGGTGTGGGTCGAGGCGAACGCCGCGGAGAGGGACAAGCTCAAGGCTGCTGCCAGCGTTGCCTCGAGCTTTGGGCTCCGTGTGGATGTCGAGCATCCCTCCCGGT
>JBKJXM010000109.1:0-7757 GCA_046716305.1 Candidatus Eiseniibacteriota bacterium | reverse complement strand
CGCAATCCGCGAGACCGCGGTGACCGAGGGCGAGGCCGGCGGCATCACGCAGCACATCGGCGCCTACGAGGTCGAGCTTCCTTCCGGCCAGAAGATCACGTTCCTCGACACCCCGGGCCACGAGGCCTTCACGGCCATGCGGGCCCGCGGCGCCCAGGTGACGGACATCGTCGTGCTGGTGGTGGCGGCGGACGACCAGGTCATGCCGCAGACGATCGAGGCGATCGACCACGCGCGCGCCGCGCAGGTGCCGATCATCGTCGCGATCAACAAGATCGACCTCCCCGGCGCCAACGTCGAAATGGTGCGCCAGGGTCTGTCGCAGCAAAACCTCCTGGTCGAGGAGTGGGGCGGAAAGACCATCGCCGTCCCGATCTCCGCCAAGAAGGGGACCAACGTCGACAAGCTCCTCGAGATGATCCTCCTCCAGTCCGAGGTCCTCGAGCTGAAGGCCGATCCCTCCAAGCACGCGCGCGGCGTCGTGATCGAGACGCGCGTGGAGCAGGGGCGCGGCGTGGTGGCCACGGTGCTGGTCCAGAAGGGGACGCTCCGGGTGGGCGACGCCTTCGTGGCCGGCGCGACCAGCGGCAAGGTCCGCGCGCTCCTGAACGAGCGCGGCCAACGGATCCAGTCCGTGGGGCCCTCCTCGCCGGCCGGGGTGCTCGGCTTCGCCGCGGCGCCCCAGGCGGGCGACAACTTCGCCGCGATGGAGGACGAGCGCGAGGCGCGCGAGGTCGCGTCCAAGCGCGGACAGCTCCTGCGCGAGCAGGAGTTCCGCCTCCACAAGCACGTCACTCTGACCGACCTCTACAGCCAGATCAAGTCGGGCAAGGTGAGCGACCTCCTCGTGGTGCTGAAGGCGGACGTGGACGGATCGGTGGAAGCGCTGGAGGACTCGCTGACCAAGCTCTCCACCGAGGAGGTGAAGCTCCGCGTGATTCACCGCGGGGTGGGCCAGATCTCCGAGTCCGACGTGCTCCTGGCCGCCGCCTCGAACGCGGTGATCATCGGCTTCCACGTGAAGCCCGACCCGAAGGCGGCGGAGCTGGCGTCGAAGGAGAAGGTGGACGTTCGGCTCTACGAGGTCATCTACGAGGCGGTGGAGAACGTGAAGGACGCCATGTCGGGCCTCCTCCGTCCCGAGATCCGCGAGTCGGTCGCCGGCACCGCGGAGGTCCGGAAGGTCTTCCGCACCACCAAGTCCGGCACGATCGCGGGCTCGATGGTGCTCTCCGGCACGCTCACGCGAAACGCGCGCGCGCGGCTGATGCGCGGCGGCGAGGTCGTGTACGACGGGAAGATCTCCTCCCTGAAGCGCTTCAAGGACGACGCCCGCGAGGTGGCGAGCGGCTACGAGTGCGGGATCGGCCTCGAGGGCCGCGATGACATCCGGGAGCTGGACATCATCGAGGCGTACGTTCTCGAGGAAGTCGCGCGCAAGCTGGCGTGAGATGGTCGTCGGGACGTTGAAACTGGAGCTGTTCCTGCCCGCCTCGGACTCGCTCAAGGCAAAGCGCTCGGTGCTGAACCGACTCAAAGAACGGGTCCGCAACGGATTCAACGCGTCCGTCGCCGAGGTGGAGCACCAGGACCTCTGGCAGCGCGCGGGCCTCGCGGTCGCGGTGGTGGGCGGGGCCCCCGGCGTGCTCGACAACGTGCTCCGCGACATCCTGGCCGCGGTGGAGCGCGACGACCGGCTCCAGGTTCTCGACTACCAGATCCGGATCACCTGACAGCCCCTTCATGAGCCCACGCCCCGAGAGCCCCCGCAAGCGCCGCGTCGCCGAGCGCATCCAGATGGAGATCGCCGAGATCCTGACGCGCGAGGCCGAGGATCCGCGGCTCCGCATGCTCACCGTGACGGGCGCGCGCATCTCGAAGGACCTGTCGCAGGCGCGCGTCTGGGTGAGCGGGCGCATGGCGCCCCCCGAGGAAGCGGCCGTGCTGGCGGCGCTGGAGCACGCGGCCCCCTTCTTCCGGACGCTCCTCGCGCCGCGGCTCGGGCTCCGCATCGTCCCGACGCTCCGCTTCGAGTTCGACCACACGATCGAGGCGGGCGCGCGCATCGAGGAGCTTTTGCGCGAGATCAAGAGCCAGGGCGACGAGGATCCAGGCGACCCCGGTGACAAAGGGGCCTGACGACATGCCCTACTCCGGATTTCGCGCCTTCATCGATACCCACGACGATTTCCTGATCCTCTCCCACATCGATCCCGACGGTGACGCGCTGGGCTCCTCGCTGGGTCTCTGCTGGGCGCTTCGGGCCATCGGGAAGAACGCGGTGGTCGCGAACGAGTCGCCGGTGCCCGCGAACCTCGTCTTTCTCCCCGGCGCCTCCGAGATCAGGCTCACCCGAGATCTCAAGGCTCCGTGGCGCTCGGTCTTCGTCCTCGACTGCTCCTCGATCGACCGCGTGGGCCCTGTGGGGCTGGCCCTGGTGGCGCCCGACGCCCACGTCGCCTGCGTGGATCACCACGCGGGCAGCGACGGCTTCGGAAACCCGCGCCTCGTGAACGTGGACGCGAGCGCCACGGCCGAGCTGATCTACGAGATCCTGGAAGACTACGGCCTCCCGATCACGCCCGAGATCGCCGCGGCGCTCTACACCGGCATCGCCTCGGACACGGGGGCGTTTCGATTCCGGAACACGACCCCTCGCGTGCTGCGACTGGCCGCCCGGCTGGTGGAGCGCGGCGCCGATCCCTCGCGCACCGCCGACTCCCTCTTCGGGCGGAAGTCGGCGGCCAGCCTCCGCGTGCTCGGGCTGGCGCTGGCCTCGCTGGAATCCCGCGCGGACGGGAAGGTGAGCGCGCTCACCATCTCCCGCGCGATGTTCGACGAGGCGAAGGCGTCGTCCGAGGACGCGGACGGGATCGTGCAGTACGCGCAGACGGTGAACGGAGCGCGCGTCGGCGTCCTGCTCCAGGAGACGGCGCCCGGAGAAGTGCGGATCTCATTTCGGTCGGACGGCTCGGTCGACGTAAATCTAGTGGCCGGCCGCTTCGGCGGAGGCGGACACCGGAACGCGGCCGGGGCCAGGCTCCGCGGCGATCTCAACGTCGTGCGCGAGTCGGTGCTCGTGGCCCTCGAACAAGCGGTGAATGGCGGACCTCCTGCACCTCGTGGATAAACCGGAAGACTGGACGTCGCACGACGTGGTCGCCCGAATGCGCGGCATCCTGGGCGAGCGCCGCGTGGGCCATGCCGGAACGCTCGATCCCTTCGCGAGCGGTCTCCTGATCCTGGGCGAGGGGCGGACCACCGCCCTCCTCTCCTGCATCGGGCTCCTTCCCAAGCGCTACGTGGCGCGCGCGCTCCTGGGCGTCGAGACCGACACGCACGACCGGACCGGCCGCGTGACCGCCCGGTGTGACGAGCTCCCGAGCGTGGACGCGGTTCGCGCCGCCCTGGACCGCTTCCGGGGAAGGCAGGAGCAGCTTCCGCCCGCGTTCTCGGCGGTGAAGGTGCGCGGGGAGCGTCTCTACAAGGCCGCGCGTCGCGGCGAGGATCCGGAGCGGTCGCCGCGCCCGGTCCACGTCTACGATCTCACGCTGACCGGGGCCTCGCTCCCGGAGATCACCCTGGACCTCACCGTCAGCCGCGGCACCTACGTGCGCGCGTTGGCCCACGACCTGGGGCGGCACCTGGGATGCGGCGCGCACCTGGTCGCGCTCCGCCGGACGGCCATCGGTCCGTTCCACGTGGACCACGCGCTCTCGCCGGCGCGCGATGCGGCCCCCCCGACGGCCCGCTTCCGCGAGCGGGCGATCGCGCCCGAGCGGGCGCTCGCCTTCCTGCCGCGCGTCCGGCTCACCGAGAGCGAAACGGAGCGGCTCCGCCACGGCGTCGCGCCCGTGGTGGACGACGGACGGTACGAAGCCGCCGACCACGGCGATCCGCTTCCCCCCGGCGAGCCCGGGTGGCCGGTCGCGCTGGTCGACCCCGCGGGGCTCCTGGTGGCGCTGGCCCGGCACCGCGAATCGCAGAGCGCGGGCAGCCCTCTCGGACTTCTGCGCGTCGTGGCGCCGGCGTGAGCGCCGCCGAAGCCCCGAGCGCGACACCGCGCCCGATCGCGCTCACCATCGGCGTCTTCGACGGGCTTCACCGCGGCCACCGCCTGGTGATCGAGGCGACGGTCCGCGCGGCCCGCGAGCGGGGCGGAGCCGCCTGGGTCGCCACGTTCGATCCCCATCCCGACGCCGTGGTCCGGGGAAGCGAGCCGCGTCCCTGGATCACCCCGCCCGAAGAGCGCAAGGCCCTCCTTCACGGGTTGGGCGCGGACCGGGTCGAGGTGATCCGTTTTGACCGTTCGGTGCAGGAGCTGCTCCCCGAAGACTTCCTCGATCGCGTGCTCGGGCCGGGGGCGCCTCTCCGCACGCTCGTCATCGGACCCGACTTCAGGATGGGGCGAAACCGCGTGGGAGACCGGACGTACCTCGAAGCGCTGGGGAGCCGGAAGGGATTCGAAGTGCGGGAGATCCCGTTTCTCCAGGGAGAAGGAGGGAAGCTGTCGAGCACTCTCCTCCGCCGCGAGATCGAAGCGGGGCGCATGGAGGAAGCGGCCGCCATCCTGGGAAGGCCCTATGCGCTCGAGGGGACGGTGGGAAGCGGCGCGGGTCGCGGGACCGGTCTGGGCTATCCGACGGCCAATCTGGAACTGAGCCCCCTGAAACTGCTGCCCGCTCCAGGCATCTATTTATCTGAAAATTACTTGGGCGTCCCCGCCGGGGGCGCAAAGAGTCGGGACCGGCACCCTGGGATCACCTATGTCGGGAGCGCCGCGACGTTCGGCCCCGGCCCGGTGCGGGTGGAGGTCCATCTCCTCGACTTTCAGGGCAGCCTGAAGGGACAGAGCCTCCGCTCGCTCCTGATCCGCCGCCTTCGGGCCGACAAGGTTTTCGATTCGCCGCGTTCACTCATCGAAGCGATGGATAACGACTTGGCCGAGGCGCGCTCCTACTGGAGCGAAGCCGGCAAGGACGTCCGGCAGGGCAGCGGGGGCAAATGATCCCTTGCAACCCAGCCGGCATATGATTAGATTCCCGCTCCAGAGAGAGAGGGAAAGTCAAGGAGGTGGCACCGGTGCCGTTATCGCCTGAGCGAAAGCGCGAAGTGATAGGACAGTTCAAGACCCACGAGTCCGATTCCGGCTCGGCGGAGGTCCAGATCGCGCTGCTCACGGAACGAATCAAGTACCTCACGGAGCACTTCAAAGTCCACAAGCGCGACCATCACAGTCGCCGTGGGCTGCTCCGGATGGTAGGTCAAAGGCGACGGCTGCTCGACTATCTGAAGCTGACCAAAGTCGAGCGCTACCGGGCAGTGGTCAAGGAGCTCGGCCTCCGCAAATAGCTCCTCCCGCGTGAGCGGGATCTCGCCGTACTTCCTCCCGAAGACACCTCTGCGAGCTGTTCCGGCCCATGGTTCGCCGGCAGCCACGCGTGTCCCGAGAGCCAGTCGAACGTACAAAAGGAGATGAGAATGCCCGAATCAGTAAGCCTTGAGCTCGGCGGCCGCCCCTACCGCATCGAGGTCGGCAAAGTCGCCCGGCAGGCGTCGGGTTCCACGTGGGTCCAGTACGGAGAGACCGTCATTCTGTGCGCGGCGGTCGGCAGCAAGGACCCGATCGAGAAGGACTTTTTCCCGCTCAGCGTCGAGTACCGCGAGAAGACGTACGCCGCGGGGCGCATCCCCGGAGGATTCTTCAAGCGCGAGGGGCGTCCGACCGAGAAGGAGATCCTTTCGAGCCGCCTCATCGACCGGCCGCTCCGGCCGCTCTTTCCGGACGGCTTCCGGAACGAGATCCAGATCATGTGCACGGTTCTCTCCGCGGATCAGCAGAACGATTCCGACATCCTCGGCATCACCGGCGCCTCGGCGGCGCTCATGGTCTCGGACATCCCGTTCCCCGAGCCCGTTTCCGCGGTGCGCGTCGGGCTGATCGAAGGGAAGCTGATCCTGAATCCGACCTTCGCCGAGCTGGATGAGTCCGAGCTCGACCTGGTCGTGGCGGCCACCGACTCCAACATCGTCATGGTGGAGGCGGGAGCGCGCGAGGTGCAGGAGTCGCAGATCGTGGAGGCGCTGGAGTTCGCTCACGCCGCGATCCGCCAGCTGAACAAGCTCCAGAACGAACTCCGGGAGCGCGTCGGGAAGCCCAAGCGCCAGTTCCCGCTGCCCGACCGCGATCAGGCGCTGGCCTCGCTGATCGCGACGGCCTACGCGGATAAGGTGCGCCAGGCCAACCGCATCGCGGAGAAGCACGCCCGCCAGGACGCGCTGGACAAAATCGGCCAGGAGGCGGTGCTTCAGTTCGAAGCGACGCATTCCGGCTCGGCCAAGCTGGTGCGCAAGGTGCTGGGCGAGGTGGAAGAGAAGGACGTCCGCATGATGATCGTGAAGGAGCACAAGCGCCCCGACGGGCGAGGCTTCGACGACATCCGGCAGATCACGTGCGAAGTGGGCACGCTGCCCCGCACGCACGGCTCGTCGCTCTTCACGCGCGGCCAGACCCAGGCCCTGGTGGTGGCTACGCTCGGCACCAAGGGGGACGAGCAGCGGGTCGAGGAGCTGGAAGGGCAGTCGTGGAAGAGCTTCATGCTGCACTACAACTTCCCGCCCTACAGCGTCGGCGAGGTCCGGCCGTTCCGGGGCCCCGGACGGCGTGAGATCGGCCACGGCGCCCTGGCGGAGCGGTCGCTCGAGCCGTTGATCCCGAGCGACGTCGACTTCCCGTACACGATCCGGATCGTCTCCGACATCCTGGAGTCGAACGGCAGCTCGTCGATGGCGACGGTCTGCGGCGGGAGCCTCTCCCTGATGGACGCGGGCGTTCCGATCAAGACGCACGTGGCCGGGGTGGCGATGGGCCTGGTGAAGGAGGGGGAGGAGTTCGCGATCCTCACCGACATCCAGGGCGTCGAGGACCATCTCGGGGACATGGACTTCAAGGTGGCCGGGACCAAGGACGGGATCACGGCCCTCCAGATGGACATCAAGATCGCGGGCGTCTCCTACGCCCTCATGTCCCAGGCGCTGGACCGGGCGAAGAAGGCCCGCCTCTTCGTGCTGGGGAAGATGGACGCTGCCATCGCGACGCCGCGGACGGAGCTGTCGCCGTACGCGCCGCGCATCTACATCATGATGATCGACCCCGACAAGATCCGCGAGGTCATCGGACCCGGCGGCAAGATGATCAAGAAGATCAGCGCCGAGACGGGGACGCAGATCGACATCGAGGATACGGGCGAGATCCGGATCGCGGCCTTCAGCGGCGCGGACGGGGACCGGGCGCGGGAGATCATCCGCGGCATCACCGAGGATCCGGAGATCGGTCGCGTGTACCAGGGGCTGGTGCGCCGCGTGGTGCCGTTCGGCGCCTTCGTGGAGATCTCCCCCGGGAAGGACGGCCTGGTCCACATCTCCGAGCTGGAGCCGAAGCGGGTCGAGCGGGTCGAAGACGTGATCAACGAGGGGGACACGGTCCTCGTCAAGGTGATCGGCATCGACCGCGAAGGGAAGATCAAGCTGAGCCGCAAGCAGGCGCTGCCGGGCTACGTGCCGTCCCCGGATGACGGCGCCCAGGATCGCGGCGGCGAGGACGGGCGGCGTGGTGGCGGGGGCGGTGGACGGGGCGGAGACCGGGGCCGTCGCCGGCCGGAGCCGTCGCGGCGTTGACGCCACAGCACATCGACTTAGGTTTCGCCCACGCGGCTAAGGGCGCCCGCGGCGGTTTCGGGGGGGGCCACCGGCGGGGC
>JBKJXM010000108.1:0-12007 GCA_046716305.1 Candidatus Eiseniibacteriota bacterium | reverse complement strand
TTCCACCCGCTTCGCGATCACGTCCGGCTCCATCGCTTCGGCGATCTCGAAGGCGAGCCAGGCGCGAGGCCGCTCCGGATGAACGGCGGGGGGAATCACGATCTCACCGCGCGGCAGAAAGAGCGCGCGGCGGATCTCCTCTTCCGCGCCCGCCCCCGCGTCGCCCGACGCCTTCGCCGCGGGGGAGACCTCGCGCAAAAAAGCGACCGCCTCGGGACCCTGCGCCAATTTGCGCATCAGCTCGAAGTCGAGGGGACGAGGGCCGTAAGCCTGCTCGACCAGCTCCGCGACGAGCTGATCTCGGACGCGATAGGGGTTGGCGTCGCCGCCGCGCAGCGCGATCACCAGCTTCCCGCGCGCGCCCAGAAAAACCCGGCGGCGCCGCGGCGCGAATTCCGGCGCGATGCGGATCCAGTAAGCCGCGTCGCCCCGAAGCTGCTCTCGGTGAGCCTGGAGGATTTCATCCATACCCTGCGAGCCTGCGCCCGCCGACGGAGCCGCCACCAGAGCCACAAGTGGCTGCCCCGGCGGGCCCAACGCCCCTGTCGCCGCCGCGGCCTCCACGGCGGCCAATACCGCCCCCAAAGCCAGGCGCTCGGCGCCATACACCGCGGCGGCCGGGGTCGGAGACGGCTCGCCATGCCACGTCCCGAAAAGGGTCACCACCGGGGCCGCGCCGGCCTGCGGAAGCAGTAGAAAAGTCGGCGCTACGCCTTTGTTTTCAACATAGTGCAGCCCGAGCCGCGAAGCCGACGCACGGAGGAGAGTGCCGGCGTCGCGCGCCGTGAGCCCCGGGATCGTCTCCCGCGGGAGCGTCAAGAAGGACTGCAAGCGCTTCAGTTGCACGGCCGTATCCATGCTCAGGCGGCCGCCTGGGTTCGGCTCCAAGAGAAGCACCTCCGGACTGGGAAGCGGGCATGTTAACCCATCCATGCTGTTGGAAAATCGTGATTTGTCCTTGACAGCCCGAAACCCGCGACCGAGGATCGATAGCGCGATGGTTGCCTCGGCCCCCCGCCTAGCGCCGTCGTAGTCCATATGTGTGTGTGGAGGGGAGGAATGCGGGAGATGGAAGCGAATTTCCCCGAATGCCGTAAATGTACGACGGGAGTCTTGATACCTCTCTCGGACTACGGCAGGGATGGGGCGCCGATTACGTACAAGGCCTGGGTCTGCACCAATCCCACCTGCGGCTTCAACGTTCGCATCGACAATGGTGAGATCAGCCTAGGTCGTACGGTCGGTCCATCCACCAAGTAACGCTACGCGCCTTTTCACCGGCCGCGCTTTCGCGCGTCTGGACGGCCCGAGCGCCGATGTGAGTGCGACCCATGGGGAGCCCGCGTCGGCGTCCCGTGTTTCAGGGACACCGAGAATGATCCAGGCCATCATCTTCGACCTCGACAACACCCTCACCGACTTCATGAAGATGAAGCACGCGGCGATCGACGCGGCGGTGGACGGGATGATCGACGCCGGACTGAAGCTCAGCCGGTCCGAGATTTCGGAGAAGATCTACAAGGTCTACGACCGGGAAGGAATCGAGTACCAGCAGGTATTCGACCTGTTCCTGAAGGAAGAGCTGGACCGGATCGACTACAAGATCCTGACCAGCGCCATCGTGGCCTACCGGCGCGCCCGCGACTCCTACCTGGTTCTCTATCCGCACGTTAACCTGACCCTGATGGAGCTGGCGAAGCGCGGACTTAGGCTGGCGGTCGTCTCGGACGCCCCGCGTTTCCAGGCCTGGCTGCGGCTGGCTCACCTCCAGCTCCAGCACATCTTCGATCCCGTCATCGCCTTCGAGGACACCGGGGAGCGGAAGCCCTCCCCGAAGCCCTTTCGGCGCGCCCTCGAAATTCTAGGTATAGGGCCGGAGCAGGCGATCATGATCGGAGACTGGCCGGAGCGGGACATGGTCGGGGCGAAGAAGGCGGGCATCCGCACCGCGTTCGCGCGCTACGGCGACACGTTCGGGACCCAGGATTCGGGCGCAGACTACGAAGTGAACGACATCTACGAGCTGGTCGAGATCGTGGACCGGCTGAACGGGGCCGACTAGTCGCCGCATGGTCTCGGTCGGCGTCGACATCGTCGAGGTGGAGCGCATCCGCCGCGCCATCGAGCGATGGGGAGAGCAGTTCCTGACCAAGGTCTTTACCCCCGCTGAAATCGAATATTGCCGCGGCAAGGCGCGCGAGGCCGAGTCGTTCGCGGTCCGCTTCGCCGCGAAGGAAGCCTTCGCCAAGGCGCTCAAGGTGGGGAAGGCCTCCGTCTGGCGCGAGGTCGAGGTGGCGCGGGGCGAGTCGCCCCGGCCCGCCCTCGTCCTGACCGGCGCCGCGCGCGGCCTGGCCGGCTCGCGGCGGGTGGACGTTTCCCTGTCCCACGTGCCGACCCACGCCGTCGCCGTGGTCCTCGTGGAAGACTGACGCCGCCATGCGCCTCCCGCCCCTCGAATCCCGCGCGCTGACCGCCGAGCAGATGGCGACGCTCGACCGCGCCGCCATCCAGCAGCGCGGCGTGCCCCCGCTCGCGCTCATGGAGCGGGCCGGCCGCGAGTCGGCCAAGCGGGTCGCCGTCTGGTGGCGGACCGACGGGCCGCTCTTGGCCGCAGCCACCGGCGCCGAGGCGCTTGCCGGCGAACGGAGTGCGCCGCGGGGCAAGGCCCCGGCCCGGAAACCGGCCGCGAAGGCACGCGCCACCGGGGGAGCCGCCCTGATCCTCTGCGGGCGCGGGAACAACGGCGGCGACGGTCTGGTCGCCGCGCGCTACTTGAAGGGACTGGGGTTTACGGTCCGGGTGCTCGTCGCGGCTGAAGAGGGAGCCCTCTCGCCCGACGCGCGGACCAACAGCGACGCCTGCGTGCGCGCCCGGATTCCCGTCACGTTCCTTCCCGATCCGCGCGCGTGGGGACCGGCCAGCGAGGCGGTGCTGGCGGCCCGAGGCGCCGCCTTCCTGGTGGACGCGCTTTTGGGCACCGGCGCGAGCGGCCCGCCGCGGGGCGCGGTGGGGGCCGCGATCGAGATGGCGGAAGCCTCTGGGCGGCCGATCGCCTCGATCGACATTCCGTCGGGCGTGGACGCTTCGACCGGTTGGGCCGAGTCCCCGTCCATCCGCGCCGCCATGACCGTGACGCTCGCGGTGCTCAAGGTGGGCCTGGTGCTGGAGCCCGGACGGAGCCACGCCGGGCGGGTCGAGGTGGCCGACATCGGCATTCCGGCGGACCTGATCGCCGCGCAGTCCCCCTTTCTCCTCATGGCCGATCCGCTCTGGGCGCGCTCGATCCTTCCGCGCCGCCCGGCCGACGCGCACAAGGGCACGACGGGCCGCGTCCTGGTCGTCGGCGGAAGCGGCGGCATGATGGGCGCGGTCGTCATGGCCTCGGAGTCGGTGCTCCGCGCGGGCGCCGGCTACGCGGTCGCGGGGGTGCCGCGCTCCTGCGTGGACGTGCTGGAGTCGAGGCTCCCGCCGGTCGTGAAGCGCGGGCTCTCGGAGACCGCCGGGCGGGCGATCGCCCGCGACGCGCTGGAGCCCATCCTGAACGAGGCGCTCCACGCCGACGTGATGCTGATCGGCCCCGGCGCCTCGCGCGATCCCGAAACCGAGGAGCTGGTGCGGGCGCTGGTCGAGCGCGTGGAGTGCCCGATCGTGCTCGACGCGGACGGGTTGAACGCGTTCGAAGGGCGGCCGCTACGCCGGACCCACGCGCCGCTCATCGTGACGCCGCACTACGGCGAGGCGGCCCGGCTCACGGGGCGGCTTATCGCGGAGGTCGCCCGGGATCCGGTGGGGTGGGCGCGGCGCTTCGCCTCGCAGAGCGGGGCCATCGTCTGCCTCAAGTCGACGCCGATGCTGACCGCCGCGCCGGGGGAGCCCGTGATCCTGAACGCGAGCGGAAACCCGGGCATGGCGACGGCCGGGGCGGGTGACGTGCTCGCGGGCGTCATCTCCGGGCTCCTCGCACAGGGGATGGAGCCGGGCGAGGCGGCCGCGGTGGCCTGCTTCGTTCATGGGCTCGCGGGCGACGTGGCCGCGCGGCGGAAGGGGATGCGAGGGATGATCGCGACCGACATCGTGGACGCGATCCCCGCGGCGCTCACCGCGCTGGAAAGCGGGGCGATCGATGAGTCCTAGAGGCGGCCCCGGCGGCGGGCCGGGCAAGCCCGAGGATCCGAAGGGACCCCGGCGCGGGATCGGGGCGGCAGGCGCCCGCTCGGCGGCCTCGCGGCTCCGCGCGGTGCGGATCGCCCTGGCCCACGACCTGGTGCGCGCGGGGCGCATTCTCGACCGGCGCGGGATGATCGCCGCCGACCAGGGGGACCTGAGCGCCCGGATCGGCGTCGACCGCGTGCTGATCACCCGGCGCGGCCGCCGGAAGGGGGACCTCACGCCGCGCGACTTCGTGGAGATCGGGGTGTTGGAGCCGCGGGATTCGGCGGTCCGGACCGCGGCCTCCCCGGAGCACCGGGTGCACCTCGCGACCTACGCGGTCCGGCGCGATGTGGAGGCCATCGTGCACGCCCACACGGTCGCCCTGACCGCGTTCGCGCTGCGTGGGCACGCGCCCGATTTCTCGCGCATCGACGAGGCCCGGGCGGCGCTGGACCACGTGGGGTTTGTCCGCTATCACCCTTCCGGAAGCGACGAGCTGGCCGAAGCGGTCGCGCTGGCCCTGGATACCACGGGCACGCCGCCGCCGGCGGTGCTGGTGCTCCAGAACCATGGCGCGATCGCGGTGGGGGCGAACGTGGAGGAGGCGGTCTGCCGCTTGGAGATTGCCGAGCATCTGGCGGCGGCGATGCTCTTGTCGGAGCGCGGAAGGCCTTAGCCCGGCGCGGGCGGAGTCAGCGCCGCCGCGGCCGCGTCGCCCGCAACGGCGCCCGTTACTCCCCGATAATCTTGATCAGCACCCGCTTCGACCTTCTCCCGTCGAACTCCCCGTAGAAGATCCGCTCCCACGGGCCAAAGTCCAGCTTGGCCTTCGTGATCGCCACCACCACCTCACGCCCCATGATCTGGCGTTTGTGGTGCGCGTCGGCGTTGTCCTCTCCGGTGCGGTTGTGCTGATAGACCTTCGGGCTCTCGTCGAAAGGCGCCAGCTCTTCGAGCCACTTCTTGTAGTCGGCGTGGAGCCCGGGCTCGTCGTCGTTGATGAAGACGCTCGCGGTGATGTGCATCGCGTTCACGAGGCAGAGCCCTTCGGCGACGCCGCTTTCTCGCACGGCGTCTTCCACTTCGGCGGTGATGTTCACAAACTCCATCCGCGCCGGCACGTTCATCGTGAGCGTCTTTCGAAAATGCTTCACACGCGCATTGTAACGGGCTATGGTTCCGCATGCCGCATGTATCGCCTCCGGCCGCGCACACACTGTTGATCACCGATGATCGCGCGCGCCTGTCCGTGCTCGACCATCCCGATCTCAAATCGATGTCCCCACTCCTCGCGTTGACGCGACTCATCCGGGCGCAGTGCCCCGACGGCCCCTACGGGGAAAGGAAGGAGCAGGAATGGAAGGGTTGAAGACTTCGAAGGACGTGGTGAAGTACTGCGAGGAGCACGACGTCGAGATGATTCACCTCTGGTTCGTGGACATCCTGGGCCAGCTGAAGAGCGTCGCGATCACCACGCGCGAGCTGGCGACCGCCCTCGATGAGGGGGTGGGGGTCGACGGCTCGTCGGTCGAAGGCTTCGCGCGCATCTACGAGAGCGACCTGGTCGCGATGCCCGACCCCGCCACGTTCCAGATTCTGCCGTGGAAGGTGAACGAGGAGCACGCCGGACGGATGATCTGCGACATCCTGAATCCCGACGGCTCGCCTTATGCCGGCGACACGCGGCACGTGCTGAAGCGGGCGCTCAAGAAGCTCGACAAGGAGGGGTACACCTTCTACCTCGGGCCGGAGCTGGAGTACTTCTACTTCCGCAGTCTCAAAGATCGCTCGCTGCTCGACGCGGCCGGCTACTTCGACCAGGTGCCCGACGATTTCGGCACCGAGCTCCGCTCCAAGACGGTCGAAGCGCTCCAGGCCATGGAGATCTCGGTCGAAGCCTCGCATCACGAGGTGGCGCACAGCCAGCACGAGATCGACCTCCGCTACTCCGAAGCGCTCAAGATGGCCGACCAGACGATCACCTACCGCTACGTGGTGAAGGAGATCGCGCGCCAGAACGGCTGCTACGCGACCTTCATGCCCAAGCCCGTCTACGGCCAGAACGGGAGCGGGATGCACGTCCACCAGTCGCTCTTCAAGGGCGGGAAGAACGTCTTCTTCGACAGCAAGGACAAGCACCACCTCTCGAAGAACGGGAAAGCCTATCTGGCGGGCCTCCTCCAGCACATGCGCGAGATCGCCGCGGTCACCAACCAGTGGGTGAATTCGTACAAGCGCCTGGTGCCCGGATTCGAGGCGCCGGTCTACATTGCCTGGGGCCAGAGGAACCGCTCGGCCCTGGTGCGGGTACCCATGTACAAGCCCGGCAAGGAGAAGGCGACCCGGATCGAGCTGCGCTGCCCGGATCCCGCCTGTAACCCCTACCTGGCCTTCTCGCTGATGCTCGCCGCGGGGCTGCGGGGAATGGACTCGGCGCTGACGCTCCGGCCGCCGATCGAAGTGGTTATTTACGAGATGAACGCCGCGGAGCGGAAGAAGCACGGCATCGAAAGCCTGCCGGGAAGCCTGATCGAGGCGGTCGAGCTGCTGGAGAAGTCCCGCCTGGTCAAGGACACCCTGGGGGAGCACGTCTTCGAGAAATTCGTCGAGAACAAGCGGATTGAGTGGGACAATTACCGGACATGGGTCACCGACTACGAGCTCAATGAATACTATCCGAAACTGTGATTCCGGCCGCGAGGCGGACATGAAGCGGGGTACGGCCGCGCGCGCCCTCCGGGGCGTCGCGCGGGTCGCCCTCATCGGCATTCTGACCGCGGCGGCGGTCTCGTGCGGCAAGGGCGCGAAGCAGGAAGGCGGCAGTGCCGTCTCGGCCGGCCGGGGCGAAGTCGGCTCCGAAGCCCCCGCCTTCACCCTCGCGGACCTGGACGGGAAAGCCGTCTCGTCGGAAGCCTTCAAGGGGAAGGTCGTGATCCTGGACTTCTGGGCCACGTGGTGCCCGCCGTGCAAAGCGGAGATACCGCACTTCGTCCGGCTCCAGTCCAAGTATCGCGGCCAGGGGCTCGAGGTGGTGGGGCTCGCCCTGGACGCAGGGGGCGCGAAGGACGTGCGCCCCTTCGCGGAAGACCACGGCGTGAACTACACGATGCTGATCGGGAACGAGGACGTGACCAAGGCCTACGGGAACATCACGATGATCCCCACCACGTTCGTGATCGACCGGAACGGAAAGATCAGGCATCGGTTCGTCGGGCAGGTGGGGCCCGAAGTCTTCGAGCAGGCGATCCAGCCGCTTCTGGCCTCCGGCTGATCGCGCCGGAAATCCACTCCGCATGTTCGAGACCCAGCTTCCCGCGGCACCAGGACTGATCGCCGCCTTCCTCGCCGGCGTCGTCTCCTTCGTCTCGCCGTGCGTGCTCCCATTGGTCCCGTCGTACGTCACGTTCATCACGGGCGTCTCGTTCGACGAGCTGACGGCCGGGAAGCAGACCGCGCGCGTGCGCCGTCTGACGATCATCCACTCGCTCGCGTTCATCCTCGGCTTCTCCATCGTCTTCATCGCGCTGGGCGCGACCGCCACCGCCACCGGGCAGTTCCTGCGCGAGCACCAGGACACGCTCCGCATCGCGGGAGGCGTCCTCATCATCCTTTTCGGGATCTACCTGACGGGAATCCTTCCCATCCCGGCCCTCTCGCGCGAGCGGAAATTCCAGCTCACGCAGAAGCCGCTGGGGCTCTTGGGGTCGGTTTTGGTCGGCGTGACGTTCGCCGCGGGATGGACGCCGTGCATCGGTCCCATCCTCGCGTCGATCCTCCTCTACGCGAGCACGGCGACGACAGTGTGGACCGGCGTGAGCCTGCTCGCCGTCTACTCGCTGGGCCTGGGCGTGCCGTTCTTTCTCGCATCCCTGGGATTGAATTCGTTCCTGGCTGCATCGAGCCGCCTCCGGCGCTCGCTCCGGACGATCGAAGTGGTCTCCGGAGTCGTACTCATTGCATTCGGCATCGCCCTCGTCACCAACCTCTTCTCGCACTTCGTCGCCTTCCTCTCCCGCTACCTTCCCGTCGTCGGATAGCGCTCCCGCGCTAAACATTTCCCCCTCGAACTCCGATGCTCTCTGTACGGGGGCGTCAGGGAGGGGTGCCCCGACATCGTTCCCGAAGTCCTGTGAACCCCGACCGTTCCCGCGCGGTCCCAAACACGCGCGACGCGCAGCCGAGGCTATGGCGCCCCAGAACCGACTGACCATCCAAAAGACGCTCGTCGCGGCCACTCCCGTTCCATCCGGCCTCCCCGGCGCTCTGGCGCTCCTCGAAGGCGTGAACGAAGTGGCCCGCTCGATGGTCCCGTTCCACGAGGACTCGATCGCGCTCCACCAGGTCGCCGAGGGGACGCGCCGTCTCCTCCGTCCCGACGGGATCGCGATCCTGACCCGCGACCGTCCCGGCGAGTGCCTCTTCCGCTACGCCGACGGGTCCCTGGCCGAATGGTCGGGGTACGTACTCTCGGGATCCAGCGCCGAGCTGATGGAGGCGCTCTTCCTGCTCGACACGGTCACGCTCTTCCACCGGAAGCAGCGCTCCCCCTGGGCGCGGGAATTCCTCTACTCCGAGAAGATGACCTGGGGCGCCATCGCGCCCATCCAGGCGCACGGGCAAAACCTCGGCGCGGTCCTCTTGAACCACTCCAGTCCGCTCCGCTTCCGCCAGGAGCACACGGCGGGCCTCCAGATGCTGGCCACGCTCGCGGGGGTCGCGATCCTCGAGGATCGCCACCGCGTCCAGCTCGAGGACCTCTTCATGAGCGTGATCGTGTCCCTGACAATGGCGATCGAAGCCAAGGACCCGTACACCGAGGGTCATTCCGTGCGCGTCGCCGCCTACTCCGAGGCGATCGGGAAGCAGCTCGGACTGCCGCCGGCCAAGCTGGACACGATCCACCGCTCCTGCCTGGTGCACGACATCGGAAAGATCGCGGTGGACGAGAACATCCTGGGGAAGCGCGAGGCCCTGGATCTGAGCGAGCGGGAGAAGATGGACATGCATCCGCTGATCGGGGAGAGCATCCTCCGCCCCATCGCGATCCTCCACCCTCTGCTCCCCGGCGTGCGGAGCCACCACGAGCATTTCGACGGGACCGGCTATCCGGACGGGCTGAAGGGCGACGACATCCCGATCGAGGCCCGGATCATGGCCGTGGCCGACGCGTTCGACGCGATGACGTCGAACCGGCCCTACCGCCATGCCCTGCCGGAAGAGGATGCGCTGGCCGAGCTGAAGCAGAATGCCGGGACCCACTTCGATCCCCGAGTGGTGGGCGCGTTCGAGGAGATCTACCCAGCGGTGAAGCGGACGCTGGAGCACATGCGGCCGAGGATTTTGGCGCCGGAGCCGGACCCCGAGCCCATCGGGTAAGCACGCGGGCCCCGTGCCGCGCGTGGCGCTTAGAAGCCCGGGAGCGCCTTCTTCAGCCGCACGCGGGTGCCGTGATCCGGACGGACGTCGTAGGTCACCTCGTCCATCAGCGACCGCATCAGGAAGAGGCCGCGGCCGTGCGGCGAGAGCAGGGCCGAATCGTCGGTCGGGTCGGCCACCCGCCCCGGGTCGAAGCCCTTGCCGAAATCCTCCACCTCGATCTCGATTCCCCCTCCGCCCATTCGGAACTCGAACGTGACCGCCTTGTGGTCGGCGAAAACATTCCCGTGCTGGATCGCGTTGGTCCCCGCTTCGATGACCGCGACCTGAAGCGCCATGGTCGTCTCCTCGTCCAGGCCGTGCTCGCGCGCGAGCCCCTCGATGACGCCGTGCACCAGGGCGAGCAGCTCGAGGCGGCTTCCAATGGCGAAGCGGATGACGGAGTCGGAGCTCATAGGGTCCTCAGGGCCACCAGCGTGATGTCGTCCGCCTGTTCCGCTCCCCCGGTGAACCGGGTGACGTCCTCGGCCACGGCCCGGATGATCTGGTCCGCTGTGTAGCCGCGGGGCAAGCCCCCGGCGAAATCCTGAAGACGCTCCTCGCCGTAGTCCTCGCCATCCATGTTCCGAGCGTCGGTGATGCCGTCGGTATAGAGAAGAAGCGAGTCGCCGGGCTCGAGCTGGGCCGACTCCTCGTTGTAGAGGTGTTCGGGCGCGATTCCGAGCGGGAGTCCCCCTTCCTTGAGATATCGCCACCCTCCGGCCGCGGGGAGCACAATGGGATAATTGTGGCCCGCGTTGGAGAAGAAAAACGTGGGGCTCGCGCCGCCCACCCGCGCGAGCACGCACGTGGCGAAGCGATCCGCGGGCGTCGCGTCGTAGACCAGGCGGTTCAGCCTTCCCATCAGCTCACCCATGGGCTTTTTATCCTGTGCCTGTGTGCGGATGGAGGCCTGCACCATGGAAGCGAGAAGCGCCGCGGGAACCCCCTTTCCCGCCACGTCGGCGATGACCATGAGGTATTCGCCGCCGCCCACGTCCACCAGGTCGTAGTAGTCACCGCCCACCTCCCGCGTCTGCACGTTGAGTGCGGCCAGATCCAGGCGCGGCGTCTGCGGGAGCGTATGGGGCAAGAACTGCTGCTGGATGCGGCGCGCCACCGCCAGCTCTTCCTCGAGGATCGTCTTGGCCAGGCTTTCCCGGTACAGGAAGCCGTTCTTGATCGCGATGCTCGACTGGTTGGCGAGCGTCTGGAGCAGCGCGCTCTCTTCGGCCGTGTAGCGGTTCTCGGTGATCTTCCGCCCCAGGGCGATCAACCCCAGAAGCTCGCCCGCGTGGCGGAGCGGAAAGAGCAGATAGGGCTCGGTGCGCAAGATCGGCTCCACCTCGTCCCGCACGCCGCACTCCGTCGCGCGGGGCGTCACCTCCTCGCGCCGGAGGAGCGCCACGCCGTCCAGCAGCGAGGCGATCGCGTGGTGGGGGATGCCGGCGATGCCGGGCAGGTCCACGCCGCCGCCGAAGCCGCGGGCAATGGCCGCGCCGCGCTCGGGCGCGATCAGGAGCACGGTCGTGCGCGCGGGCACGCCTTCCCGCAGCGTGGAGAGGATCTTCTCGGCCAGCGGGTCCAGCTCGAGCACGGTGAGCACCTCGCCGCTCATGCGGCGGAGAAGGGTGCGGTGGTCTCCGCGGTCGCGCAGGAAGAAGCGATCCAGCGCGTCGTCCAGCCACGAAAAGATCGGCTGGAAGAGGACCAGCGCCAGGAGGAGCATCGCGGTCTTGAACACGGTGGTGTCGTAGCCGGGCGCCGTGACCAGAAGCGCGTCAACCTGGCTGATGATCGTGACGTAGACACCGATCAGAAATCCCGACGTCACGGCGTAGAGGATCGACTTCCGCGCGATCAAATTCGCGTCCAGGAACCGGTGGCGCACGATGGAATAGGCGATCGAGCCCGAGCCCAGGATCAGGGCCGCGACGATCAGGGCCGAGCGCATGTACGGCGGCCAGGCCTTGTTCAGGAGGGTCGGGATCGGCACCGCGATCGCGTAGAGACTGGCGCAGGAGGCGAGCCCGATGAAGATGGTCCGCACCTGGGCGCGGATCAGGGAATTGTGCGTGCGCCGGAAGCTGAGCCAAAGAAGAGTGATCGCGGCCGCGATGTACACCAGATTCACCATGGAGAAGAGGATCTGGTGGAAGCGGAACATCAGCTCGAGCGGGATGCGGCCGTAGAGGAGAAGCTTCGCGCCCGGTTCGCTCCGGGCCAGGGTTGCCGCGAGGCTGCCCCAGAGCGCGCCCTGTGACTGGAGCACCATGAAGACGAGGTGGGTCACGTGCGGCGCGAAGATCCAGAGCGCGGCGAACGGGACGCGCCGAACCAGCCGGTTCTCCGTGGGGAACACGCACGCGAAGTAGAGGAGCGATGGGAAGAAAAGCTCCCAGAGATAGTTGAACGAGCGGAGGAGGTCGTTGGCTCCGGC